>CBDUYA010000044.1:0-13236 GCA_965371335.1 uncultured bacterium
GCCGGGGTCGCGGCAACAGCCGGCTTCGTGCCCGCGTCGCCTCCGACCGATGGCGCGCCCAACCCCTTGAGGTCGGGTGTCGCCTGCTCTGACGGCGGATGGCGTGGGATGGCAAAGTCGGCACGATCGATCTTCATGGTCAGACCGGCATCGGCTAGTGGCGGGGGGGGGGCGGCCGTGATCGGAGGCGCCTCGGCCACTTCGATCGGCGCCGCCGGCGCGGCCGCCGCAGCAGCGTCATGCGCGGCAGGGCTCGCCGTCGGTGTCTCGTTGCCGATGAAGATGTCCTCCTCGATGGTCACCGCCCCGGGGGGGGCGGGCCGTGGCGTGGGCGGAGAGGCGGCCGGCGCGGCAGCGCCCCGCTTCACCGACGGAGGTTCCATCATCTTGCAACTGGTCGTGGCGCGCGCTTCGAACAGCGCCTGCACCGCCTTCTCGACCTCCGCCTCGATCAGATCGAGATGCTCGAACGGCTTGAGGATGATGGAGCGCGCACCGATCTGGCGGGCCTGCTCGATCACTTCCCCACTCCCGTTCGAGGTCATGACGAGGATCTCGGGCCGGTGCTTGAGGCGCTGCATGTCCGACATCAGCTCCAGGCAATTGAAGCCCGGCATTTGAATGTCGGTCAGGACAATGTCGATACGCGCCTCCTCCACGAATATTCTGACCGCCTCACGTCCTTCCCCGGCGACCAGAACCCGATACTCGTCCCGTCCTCGCAGCAGGTCGGCCAGAGTGCAGCGGGTTGCTTCATCCTCGTCGACGATCAGTATGTTGTACTGCTCCATCTCGCTCATGGCCCCGAACTCCTCCGATACTCATCGGGCGTGATGCGATGTTTCCGCATCAGGTCGTAGAAATCCTTGCGATCCTTGTCCGCCATGCGCGCCGCAGCGGCCACCTTGCCGCCGGTCGCCTGCAACACCTGGGTCACGTAGTTCCGCTCGAACTCCGCCTTGGCCATGCGGAATGTCGGCATCCCGGCACCGCCTTCCGGGGTGGAGAAGAGCGCCAGCGACTCGACGTCGATCAGGTCGCCGGGTGCCATCACCATCGCCTGCTTGACCCGGTTCTCGAGCTCGCGCACGTTGCCGGGCCAGGGATGTGCTTTAAGACGCTCCATGGCGCGCTGCGTGAAGCCGCGGATCGAGCGGTTCAGCTCGCCGTTGAACCGGCGCACGAACTGCTCGACCAGCAGCGGCACGTCGTCGCGCCGCTCGCGGAGCGGCGGCAACTGCACCGGCAGGACGCTCAGGCGATGAAAGAGGTCCTCGCGGAAGCGCCCGCCGTCCATTTCAGTTTTGAGATCTTTGTTGGTGGCCGCGATCACCCGCACGTCGATCCGCCGGGTGCGCGTCTCCCCGACGCGGCGCACTTCGCCCTCCTGCAGCACTCTCAGCAAGCTGACCTGGCCGGCGGGCGACATCTCGGCGATCTCGTCGAGAAAGAGGCTCCCGCCATCGGCTTCCTCGAAGACCCCCTTCTTGTCGGTGTGAGCCCCCGTGAAGGCTCCCCGTGTGTGGCCGAACAGCTCCCCCTCGATCAGGGTCTCCGGAATGGCGCCACAGTTCAGCGTGAGCAGCGGCCGTCCCGCGCGCCGGCCACCGTCGTGGATGGCGCGCGCCACCAGCTCCTTGCCGGTGCCGCTCTCACCCTGGATCACGACACCGATATCGGTTCGTGCGGCCACCACGATCATTTCGAGAACGCGCCGGATCGCGGGGCTGCTGCCGATAATCCGGTCGGTCCGCCGCCGCGCCGGCGGTGGCGCATCCCCGGCTGGCAGACATCCGGGTGCGGACTTCGTTGCCTGCATCCGGGCCATCCAACCCTCCCCCGGCAGCACAGTGACCGCCGCCGTGAGGTGAATATAGGGGCCGGATCCCCCCACTTTCCAGCTTCGTCGTGGGATTTCCCCCACTGCCCGCGCCGCCGGGTCGACGCCGGCCGGCCGATACCCTATGCTGGGGCGGTTTTCAGGGAGACAGGTCGAAGATGGCACGGCGGGTTACCCTCATCGTTCTCCTGCTGGCCGCCGCCGCAGCGGGATTGGCCTGTACGCCGGCCGATCGGGAGGCCGATCGGGCAGCCGGCACGGCGATGGAAGGGCGACCGCCTGCCCCGCGATTGATCGTGCTGGTCGTCATCGACATGTTCAGGGCGGACTACCTGACCCGTTTCGCCGGCCGCTTCGGCCCGGCAGGCTTCAACCGTCTCCTGGACGAGGGCGCCCACTGCACACGCTGCTTCTATCCTTACGCGCTGACCGAGACCGCGGCCGGCAACGCCACGCTGGCGACCGGGACCACGCCCGATCGCCACGGCATCGTCAGTAACGGGTGGTACGGAGCGCGGCCGGGCGGGATCGGCACCGCGATCGAGGACCAGCGGCATCCCATCGTCGGCGGCACGCCGGGACTGAGCGGCGCCTCACCTCACCACCTGCTC
The DNA here is from genome assembly GCA_965371335.1 of uncultured bacterium. Taxonomy (GTDB): domain Bacteria; phylum Acidobacteriota; class Polarisedimenticolia; order Gp22-AA2; family Gp22-AA2; genus CBDUYA01. The sequence goes on from CBDUYA010000044.1 coordinate 2,452, forward strand.
ACCGCGACCCTGGGAGATCAGTTGAACCGCGTTTCCCAGGGACGCTCCCGGGTGTTCGGGGTCGCCGGCAAGAACCGGGCGGCGATTTTCTCCAGCGGGCGCTCCGCCTCGGGCGCGTACTGGCTCGATCGCCGCACCGGACGTTTCATCAGCAGCGCCTATTACGGCGAGCGTCTCCCCGGCTGGGTCGAGGCGTTCAACGATCGCATGCCGATCGAGCGGTTCGCCGGCCGGACCTGGGAGGTGGCGGGGAGCGACCCGGTGACGCTGCCGGCGGCCGGCGACGACCTGCACGGCGATTTCTTCGACCGCTTCTCCGCTACCCCCTTCGCCGACGAGCACGTCGCCGATTTCGCCCGCAAGCTGATCGTGCAGGAGGAACTCGGGGCCGACGCCGATGTCGACTTTCTGGCGATCGGCCTTTCCGCCCACGACTGGCTCGGGCACGCGGTCGGGCCGTATCATCCGGCGATCGCCGCGCTGGCGGAGCACACCGATGCGGTGCTCGCCGGCCTGCTGCGCTTCCTCGACGATCGGGTCGGCACGGGAGCCTACTGGCTCGTGGTCGCCTCCGATCACGGCGTGGTGCCGACGGTCGAGCAGGCCCGGGAGCGCGGTCTGCCGGGCAGGGTCCTCGTTCATCAGGCGCTGCGCGACGCCATGACAACCGCGCTCGTCTCGCGATTCGGGAAGGACGACTGGCTGCTCCCGATCGGCTACTGGACACGGCTGCGGATCAGCCGGGCCGCTCTCGAACGGCACGGGGTGAGCCTCATCGACGCGGCCCGGATCGCCGGGGAGGCCGCTCTCGAAGTCGAGGGGATCCTCGGGTACTGGGCCGCAGGGCTGACCAACCTCGATCCGGTGACCGCCGCGGCGGCCCGCCTCTCGACCTTCGCGGGACGCAGCCCCGACCTGCTGCTGCTCTACACGCCCTACACATTGCAGGCCTCCGGCGATCACGCCGGGCACGGAACACCGCATCCCTATGACACGCACGTGCCGCTGATCCTGTTCGGTCCGCCCTTTCGGCCGGGAGCGTTCGCGATCGACTGTTCCCCCGCCGATCTCGCACCGACCCTGGCGCGGGCCCTCGGCGTTCCGCCGCCGGCAGGCGCCAGCGGACGGCCGATGACCGAGATTCTCGTCGATCCGGACGGCAACGCCGGCCCGCTCACCCGGGAGGGAGAATGACACTCGCTCAGTTGCGCTTCAGGAAGCCCACAGGATGGTGCGCCCTCGTCATCCTCGCCACCGGGTCCACTCTGATCGGCGGGGGCCCCGCAGCGGCCACCATCCCCGACGATCTCGAGCGCTCGGTGACGCTCATGGCGCGGGTCGGCGCCTGCCGATCGCCGAGCTTCTCCCCGCCGGGGGATCGTCTTGCCTTCATCTGCACCCTGAGCGGCTCGCCGCAGGTCTGGACGGCGCCGGTCGAGGGGGGGTGGCCAACCCAGGTGACCGCCCGCGAAGACCCGGTCGGCGGCGTTCTCTGGTCGCCGCGCGGCGACTGGCTTGCCCTCTCGGTCGCTCCTGGCGGCGGCATGAACACGCAGATCATTCTGGTTCGCCCTGACGGCCTCGAGCAGCGGCGCCTTACCGACGGGGGAAAGGAGAACAACTGGCTCGGTCGATGGAACAACGACGGCCGGCTGCTCACTCTGTCGTCGAACCGCGACAACCCGCAGGCGATGGACTCCTACGTGTACGACATGCGGGCGGGCGCACTGCAGCTTTTGGTCAGGAACCCGGGCATCGGCTCGATCGAAGCGATCAGCCGCGACGGGCGGCGGGCCATCGTCTACCGGATGCGCAGCCGGGGCGACGACAATCTCTACCTCTACGATATCGAGGACCGACGGGAGACGCTGCTCACCGAGCACGAGGGACCGGGCCGTTTCGACAATGCCCGCTTCAGTCCGGATGGCTCGGCCATCTACCTCGTCTCCAACCGGGATCGTGACCGCACCGTGTTCGCGCGGCTGCGACCCGGCGCAGCGCCCGCCGAGCGCCCGCTGGAGGTGCTGGCGGCCCGGGACGACGCCGAGCTGCAGTCGTTCGAGCTCAGTCCCGACGGCGGGACGGCGGCGCTCCTGTGGAACGTCGCCGGACGTTCCGAGCTGGCGTTCGTGGAGCTCGGCACCGGGCGCGCCATGCCGGGGCCGGTTCTTCCCGCGGAGATCGCCTCCGACCTGACCTTTTCCGCCGACGGGCAGCTCCTCGCCATGACCCTGTCGGGCTCCACCGCCCCGTCCGACGTCTGGATCCTCGACCGGCGCGTCGATCGGCTGCGCCAGGTGACGCGCACCCCCCACCCCGGAATCGATCGGGCGGCGCTGGTGTCTCCGGAGCTGGTGCGCTTCCCGGCGCACGACGGCGTCGAGCTGAGCGGGTGGCTCTACCGGCCGGCCGGCGCCAGCGGCCCCGGCCCGGCCGTGCTCAGCTTCCACGGCGGCCCGGAGGGCCAGGAACGACCCCGGTTCCGCAGCGACTACCAGGCTCTCCTGGCGCGCGGCATCGCCGTGTTCGCGCCGAACGTCCGCGGCTCCTCCGGATTCGGCAAGCGGTTCGTCAACCTCGACAACGGCGCCCTGCGGCTGGGCGGCATCCGCGACATCCGGACCTGTGTCGAGCACCTGGTCGAGAGCGGCGTCGCCGAGCCGGGCCGCATCGGCATCATGGGAGGATCGTACGGCGGGTACATGGTCATGGCGGGGCTGACCCGCTACCCCGGCCTGTTCGCCGCCGGCGCCAACCTGTTTGGAGTGGTCAACTTCGCGACCTTCTTCGAGCAGACGGAGCCGTGGATGGCCGCCATCTCCACCAGAGAGTATGGTGATCCGAAGACCGAGGCGGCGCTGCTGCGCGAGCTTTCCCCCATTCACGCCATCGACAAGGTCACCGCTCCGACCATCGTGCTGCACGGCGCCAACGATACCAACGTCCCTCTGGTGGAGGCCGAGCAGGTGGTCCGCGAGCTGGAGCGCCGCGGGGTCCCCGTGGAGTTCGTCCTGTTTCCCGACGAGGGGCACGGGTTCAGGAAGACGAAGAACCGCATCCGCTCGACCGTGTCTCTCGTGCGTTGGTTCGATACCTACCTGAAGGGGAGCCGGCCAGGCGATTGAGAGCCTGGCCCGGCAGCCCGGTGTGATGCCATCGTGTAAAATGGGCCATCATGAATGCGCCCAGAGCACCGAAGTGGCCTTCGCTCCTCATCGTCATGCGCCATGCCGAGAGCGAGGCCAATGAGCGCCGGGAGTACCTCAACAAGATCAACAGCACCGACACGCATCTCGATCTCGGCAAGCGGGACGTCGACGTCGAGCTGACCGGCCGGGGCCATCAGCAGGCCCGCGAAACCGGCCGGCATCTGCTCGCCCACTATCCTTCCTTCGACTCGGTCTACGTCTCGCCCTACCGGAGGACCCGGCAGACCTCCGAGCGGGTCCTGGCCGAGTACCCCAGCCTCCCCCGCGAGGTGATCACCGAGGAGCGGCTGCGCGAGAAGGAGTTCGGGGTCCTCGAGGGCCTCACCAAGCACGGAATCATGACGCTCCGCCCGGAAGAGCACGAGCGCAAGAAGATGATGGGCAAATATTACTACCGGCCGCCCGGCGGCGAGTCGTACCCCGACGTCAACCTCCGGGTCCATTCCTTCCTCGGCACGCTGGTGCGCGAACATGCCGGCGGCCGCGTGCTGGTCGTCACCCACAGCGTCGTGGTCCTCTGCTTCCGGCGCCTGCTGGAGCGCATGGAGGAGCACGAGGTGCTCGATCTCGACCGTCGCGACGAGGTCAGGAACGCCTCGCTGCTGGTTTACCAACCGGGGGTGCGTGACGGCGGTGCCTCGATCCTGGTCCGCCAGGCGTGGAACCTGACGCCCTGGGAGGGGATCGCCGGCTGACACTCACCAGCTGTAATCGACCCGGTAGGTCACGACCGTTTCACCGTCCGCCGGAACGTCGACCCGGAACTCGATGGTTCTTGCATCGGTCCGCTCCCAGGGATCGGACGATTCCGGCACCTTCCAGGTCGCCCACCGGTAGAGACGCTCCACCACCCTCACTTCGACCGCGTCGTCCTTGTGATTCCGCACCTTGATCTCGAACGATTCGGTGGCGGTCCGGCGGTCGCGATCGACCCGGAAATCGACCTGCCGGCGCTCTCCGACGAGATCGAAAACATTGCCGAGGAACATCCGCACCGTTTCATCCGCCGGCGTGTGATCGATACTGTTCTCGCCGATGAACTCATGTCCGCCGTCCTCATCGGTCCGGTAGATCTTGATCGTCCCCCGCGGCAACGGGATTCCGAGCCCCGCGGCCTCGCTGTTGTCGAACTCCAGCATGGCGAAAACCTTGGTGTTGCTCTGGGTGCCGTAGGTCGGGTTGGAGCGGAACGAGGCGAAATCCCGGCCGCCGCGGAACTGCACCCGGGCCCCGTCGTAAACGTAGAACCGCGATCCCGGCACGCCGCTGCCGCGACAGAACTCGACCTGCTTGACCTCGCGATCGCGCAGCGTCGTGGGCCGCTGCAGGGTGTAGAGGTGGTACTCGTCGAACGGCTTCTCGGTCACCACCCCCGGCGCCGCCGTTCCCGCCTCCGCCATCACCATCGCGTCCATGGCGCGCGCGACCGGCATCGACCTCAGCTTGCTGACATCGCCCGCCATCAGCTTCAGCCGGGCATTGGTGAAGGTGGCTCCGCTCCGGTTGGTCAGCGTGACCCACCCAACCAGATCGAAGAGATCGCCATCCTCCGGGGCGATGACGTTGTAGGTCGCTTCCCAGCGCAGCCCCCCCGTCAGATACGACATCTCCAGGTCGTGTCTGCCGCCACGGCCCGACCAGAGCGACCAGAGCAGCGTCGGCTTGAGAATGGCGTCGGCCCCGAGGGCATCGAACAACGGACGCCCGGGAAGAAAAAACTGGATCTTGCCATCGACCTCGACAATCGGCGAATGGTCGCCCGGCGCCGCGGCGAACGCCCGGACCCCTCCCCCCAGGCGCCAGCCCGGGCTGCGGGGAACGTAACCGCTCCGTATCACCCGTCCCTCGCGCAGAACCGGCTCTCCCGTCGCCGGATTGGTGCTCTGAAACATCAACGTCTTCCCCTCGTACTGGCTCAGGAGATACGCCTCGCTGAGGGTCTCGCCGACATAATTCTGCTCGAGAATGCGAATGGCCCCGGGATCATGCAGATCGCGCAGGATGATCGAGTCCGGCTCCATCAGTGAGGTGACATCGGTCATGCGGACCTCGTTCTCCCCCGCTTGGAGATCGAAACTGCGCGTGATCTTCACCAGCGCGAAATCCTGATTGTAGATGGTCACCCGGGGCCCCCTCTCTTCACCGGCGCCGGCGGCGCCCATGCTGCAGAGAACGCAGGCCACCAACATCAACATCCCGGTTCGATTCTTCATCGTCGCACCATTTGGGTGTCCGGCCCGCCCGCATGGCATTCATGCGGATTCCGCCCGACACCTCGTCCTCTTACGATTGGACAGCCATGGCGGCCCGGAGTTCCCTCCCGCCGTCCGCCATTCACCAGGGCTGCCGGACCCAGCCAAGCGCCTCTTCCAGCCGATCGTTTCCCCAGAAAACCTCTCCGCCGGCGATAAAATGAGGCGCCCCGAACAGACCGAGAGCTTCCGCCTCGGTGGTCTGCCGGCGCAGACGCTCCTTCCCATCGGGGCTCGAGGCCCGTTCGATGAGCGCGCCGCCGTCTTCACCCAGCGCGCCGAGGATCTCTCCGATCACCGCCCGGTCGGAGATGTCGCGGTCCTCGGCGAAGTTGGCCCGGAACACCGCGCGGCAGAACCCCGCCCCCCATGCGGCATCCGGCTCCAGGCAGCAGATGCGGGACGCCAGCAGGCCGTTGCGGGGAAACCGGGAAGGGCGCCGGAACGGGAACCGATGGCGGCGGCAGAGCCGTTCGATATCGCGCCACATATAGGCCCCGCGCAGCGGGTTGAGGTTGAAGGGGGAGTCGTTCCAGCCCTGTCGACGAAAGATGGGGCCGAGAAGAAACGGCTTCCAGGCGACCTCCACGCTGGCCGCGCGGGCGACCTCTTCGATGCGCAGCGCCGCGGGGTAGGAGTAGGTGCTGCCGAAGTCGAACCAGAACTGCAGCGGCGGCCTGCTCATCCGCTCAGCCATGGCGTTCCGCCTCCGGCGCGCAGTATAGCACCCGGGACAGACGGCAGGACCGCGCGGTCCGCGCAGCAATCCAGACACCGCCATGGGAGGTTCGACTGCCGGCTATGCTTCGTCCAGGGACTTGCGAATCCACTGCAGCAGCTCGGATTTTCCGAACGGCTTGGCGAGAAGCCCCAGGGCGCCTTCGCGGATCGCCTGCTGCGCCTGCTCGTTCCGATCGTAGCCGGAGTAGAGCAGAATACGCGCCTTCCGATCCATCCCGCGAAGACGCCGGAAGGTTTCGAGGCCGCCGAGACGCGGCATCACCATGTCGAGGATGACCAGATGAACGTCGCCCCAGTGCTGCCGGTAGAGCTGCAGCGCATCGACGCCGTCCCGGGCCGTATTCACTTCGTAGCCCGCGGCCTCGAGCATTTCGGTCGCCATGCGACGCAGAGGCTCCTCATCGTCGACCACCAGGATGCGAATGCCGGGGCGCGGCGCGCGATCCACATCGGCAGGGCCGGAGGTCACGCCGGCGATCTCCCGCTCCGCTTCGCCGCCAGGGCCGGCCGGCTGCTCCTCCGATGCGGCAGGTGCGGACCATTCCCAGGCGGTCTCCGATGCTTCACTCGGCACCGTGCCGGGGTCGATCGCATCCGGTTCGTCCGGCGCGGAAGACGGTTCCTGCGGCGCGGAGGCGTCCGCCTCGCCGGCCGGGTCCTCGGCTGCGGCCGGCACGGGCCGGTCGGTGGAGGGGAGATAAATGCTGATCGCAGCGCCAACTCCGGGAGCGCTGCTCAGGGCGAGGTGCCCGCCGTGGCTCCTGACGATGCCGTAGGCGACCGACAGCCCGAGCCCGGTGCCGGCGCCGGCCGGCTTGGTCGTGAAGAACGGCTCACAGGCCCGCTCCACCACTCCGCTCGGCATGCCCGATCCGGTGTCGCTGAGCTCCACCACGACGTAGTTTCCCGGCTCGAGGCCCGAAATCGACCGGGCCGTCTTCTCGTCGAGACGATCGAGGCGCGTTTCGAAGCTGAGCCGGCCGCCTCCCGGCATGGCATCGCGCGCATTGATGGCGATGTTGAGAAGAACCTGCCGGATCAACCCCGGGTCGGCTTCGACTCCCGGGAGATCGGGAGCGCAGCTCACCTCGAGGTGGATGCAGGGATCGAGGCTCTTCGACAGAAAGGAGACCGTATCGCGGACCAGGGCGTTCAGGTCGACCGGCTCGCGCCGGCCCTCGCCGCCACGGGCGAAACTGCGTAGCTGGTTCGTCAGCTCGGCCGCCCTCTCCGACTGCTGTTCGATGATGGCCGCCTTCGCGTGCACCGGGTGGCTCTCGGGCACGAGGCTCTTGATGTGACTCGCGTACCCCATGATGCACGCCAGAATGTTGTTGAAATGGTGCGCGATCCCGCCGGCCAGCGTACCGACCGACTCCATCTTCTGCGCCTGAACGAGCTGTTCCTGGAGATCGGGAACGTCGATGGTGTGGGCGGCCGCCCGTCCTCCGTCGGCCGGCGCCGAGACCGGTTGCAACCGCTCGGCTTCCTCGTCCGACACCAGGCCGGCGAGTGAGGCGACAACCTCGTGCAGCGGACTCCGTTCACCGACCGGGCGCTCCAGGCGGCCGGCGACCGCGAGAACACCGCGGGCGTTCCCCTGGGCGTGGAACGGAATGACGGTCAGTGAGCGGTATCCGACCCGTTCCAGCCATTCTCCCCCGGGCGGACACTCACCCGCGGCGAGATTCAACGTCACCGCCCCGCTTCGTTCGAGGGCCTGCCGCAGGAAAGGATGGTCGCCCTCCAGGTCGGCGTGCTGATCGGGGGGAAAGCCGTGCTGGAAGCGGAGCCGCAGCTCGGTTGAGCCGGCGTCCTGCAGATAGACCGCGCCGGCCTCTCCTTCGAGGAGGGTGATGACGCCCGGAAGAAACCCTTCCAGGCGGGCCTGGCCATAGCCTGATCCGTCGGCGGCGGCGATCGCACCGCGAATCCCCTGCAGTTGGTGTTCGAACCCCTCCAGCTCGGACTGCAGTCCGTACGAGCGCTGTTCGAGTTCGAGGTTGTGCCGCATCATGTCGGCGAGCAACCGGCCGTCGTGTATGGCCGTGGCGACCTGATCGGCCACTCCCTGACAAAGCGGCCGCTCGGAGGGGCCGTAGGAGGTCGCGCGACCACCGAGAAGCTGCAGAACTCCAATGTTGCGCCCCCGGGCGCGCAGCACCAGCCACATCGTGCGGTGATAACCGGCGCGCAGCAACGTCTGGCTGTCGTTGACCGAGGGGTCACTGTCGAGATCGCTCTTGACGATCGACTCGCCGGTCTCCCAGACGCTGCCGACCGGGCTCTCACCACGACGCCAGAACATGAGGCGGGCCCGATCGGTGCAGGCCGGATCGCCGAATCCACCGAGGCAGCGGAGCCCTTCTTCTCCCTGCCCGTCCTGCTCGACCAGATAGAGCAACGCGCCCGAATGTCCGGTCACCTCCGCCGCCTTGGTCAGAATGACGTCCATATGCCGGTCCGAGTCGAAGGTGAGTCCGACCGTGGACTGGATGGCAATCAAGGCCTCGAGCTCGCGGTTGCGCTCCTGGAGGATGCTGGTGAGCGCACCGGCCTCCTCCTGCACGCGGGTCGCCTCGCACCGGCCGCGCACGCGCTCATAATGGGCGGACATCTGCAGGACGAGAAGCTCGGCCAGGGCCAGCTCTTCCGGAGTGAACGAGGCGGGCGTCCGACGTCCGAGGATCATCACGCCATCCCGGCGACCCGCGCCGGCGATCCCCAGGATGAGCACCGAGGCGAGGTCGCGCGCCTGGACGGCGCCCGGCGGCTCGCCGGCGCTCTCGTTCTCTCCCGGCGCCGGCTCGGCAGCGAGGACGACGCGCGTCACCTTACCGGAGCGGACCTCGAGGATTTCCTTGTCGAGGCTGCGGGCCAGGACCTCGATTTCGTGCTGGGCCATATCCCGGCCGCCGCGCTGACCGAAGCGGATCGCGTCCCTGCCCGGGGTCGGATCGATGAGAGCGACACCGCACTCCAGGCCGAGCAGTTCGATAACCGCCAGGGTACCGGCCCGCAGGACCTCGTCCTGGCGCTGCTCGGCCGCCAGGGTCGACTGCAATTCGTGAATGGCGCGCAGATGATCGAGAACGGTCGCCTTCTTTTCCGCCGGCGCCACCAGCTTGACTCCGCTGGCGGAGGCGGCCCGGTCCGGCGACGCCGGCGCGTCCGAGCTGCTGGTCGTTTCGGACTCTGCCATGGTGATAGAATCGGCCCCCTACCGGAGCGACCCGATGCTCGCTGGCTGGCCGCGGTTTGACCTGTTCGTCATCACTGATCCCGATCTCGCTCGGGGCCGCTCGCACACCGACATCGCGCGGGCGGCGCTGGAGGGTGGCGCCGATGCCATTCAGCTGCGCGACAAGTCCACCTCGGCCTACAACTTATGTCGATGGGCCATGGAGATCCAGCCGATTGCGAGGAAATTCGGGGCCCTGTTCGTGGTCAACGACCGGGTCGATGTGGCGCTGGTCGCCGGTGCGGATGGGGCCCACGTCGGACCAGCCGACCTGCCGGCCCGGGAGGCGCGCAAGTTGCTCCCGAGACCTTCTATTCTGGGAGTCTCCGCCGGTAACCCATCCCTGGCGCGCCAGGCGGAGAAGGCGGGCGCCGATTACCTCGGAGCCGGTCCGGTCTTTCCGACCACGACCAGGCCGGGCGATCGACCCTCTCTCGGGGTCGACGGCCTCGCCGCCATCATCAAGGCGGTGTCGATCCCGGTCGTCGCCCTCGGCGGCATCAATCACGAAAACGTCAGCGGGGTGATCGCAGCAGGGGCTGCCGGAGCGGCGGTCATCTCAACCGTCGCCACGGCCGAGGACATGGCCTCCGCGGCACGTGCCCTCAAGCGCTGCATCGCCGAGGCGCGCCGGGTCTCGGGCGGCGGATGAAAAGGGCGCTGACCGTCGCCGGATCCGACTCGGGAGGGGGCGCCGGGATTCAGGCCGACCTGAAGACGTTCGGAGCGCTCGGCGTGTTCGGCATGTCGGCGATCACCGTGGTGACCGCGCAGAACACCCTCTCCGTGAGCCGTATCGAGGGAATCGATCCCGGCATGGTGACGGCGCAGATCGATGCCGTGGCGGACGACATCGGGATCGATGCGGTCAAGACCGGCATGCTCTTCTCCGCCGGCATCGTCACCGCCGTCGCCGCAGCGATACGCAGACACCGCATGCCGAACCTGGTGATCGATCCGGTGATGATTTCCAAGAGCGGGGCGCATCTGCTGCGCGACGATGCGGTTGAGACGTTGAAGACGCAACTCCTGCCGCTGGCGGCCATCATCACGCCCAATCTTCCCGAAGCCGCCGCGCTGTCCGGCCACGCGGTCGACGACGAGAAGAGCGCTCTGGAAGCGGCACGGCGGATCCACGACCTCGGCCCCTCCTGCGTCGTGATCAAGGGGGGCCACGGCGCCGGACCCCGGGTGGTCGATCTCTTCTTCGACGGTTCGGTGATCGAGAGGCTGGCGGGGGAGCGCATTGCCACCTCGAGCACGCACGGCACCGGGTGCACGCTGTCGGCGGCCATCACCGCCTTTCTGGCGCTCGGGCTGCAACCGCTCGAATCGGTCGCAC
>CBDUYA010000045.1:0-13189 GCA_965371335.1 uncultured bacterium
CATCGCCCGCGAGCAGGAATTCACCGACCTGGTCAAGACCTGCTACTACCTGCTGGGCGAGATTAATCGTCTGATGGGCAATGACGACAAGAGCGACCAGTACTTCGACCTTCTGCAGAAGCTCTATCCGCACCTGCCGGTGCTGAAGGCTTTTCTGCGATCTTTTGACGTCAGCAGCATCATCAGTCTGAAGAACCCGTTCTAGGAGCCGTAGCCGTGTCGAGCCCGAGCTCAGGCCAGCGCGCAGTGTGGATGGCGGCGCTGATCTGCGCCTCGCTGCTGGCGGGGATCCCGGCGGTGGCCGGCCTGTCGCGGACCACACAGGAGGGCACCTCGGCGGGTGTGGTGGCGTGGGCGACCCCGGTGACGCTCGATCCGGCGAGCGGCCGCCAGGTGGCCGTCTGGAGCCAGTTCGACGGAGTGTCGAACAAGATCGCCTACGCGCGGCTCGAGAATAATGTCTGGCGCGACTTTCATTACCTCACGTTCGGCCGCAGCCAGCACACCGCGCCGCGCATCGGCCTCACCCGTGATGGAGCGTTCCTCTTCTGGATCACCGACGGCCGCCGGTACGTCTATGCCCCGGTCGATCTCGCCAACGGCCGTCTCCACGCCGCTCCCCGGAGGGTTCCCCTCGAAACGGGCGGCCTCCATCTGGTGACGGGCGGTTCCGGCAAGGCCACCGGAGCGGAAGGCGGCTCCGACGTTCCGGTCGTCACCGAGGAGTGTCCGCCGGGCATCCCGGATTTCGAACCTCTGACCCCCGTCAGCAAAAACCCGCGCCGGCAGATTCTCACCGACGGCGGCTCGGACGTTCCGGTGGTGACCGAGAAGTGCCCTCCCGGACATACCGAGTGTGATCTGCTCAGGGTCGGAGATGATCGGCGCACGAAGATGAAGATCCTGAGCGAAGGGGGTTCCGATATCCCGGTGGTGGTCGAAACCGAGTCTCTCTGGTCGGTGACCTCCCGCCCGACCTGCAATCTGATGGTCCTCTCGATCCCGTCCGCCGAGGCGGGCGTCTTCCACCTGCTGAAATTCGCCGGTGGCCGCATCGACAGGGCCGGCCGGATCCGCCTCCTCCCGGGAACCGGCGAGGACCTCCCTTCCGCCACCGCGGGCCCCATTCTCGACTCCGCCTGTTTCTAGGCCGTTCTTCGGCCGACGCCGGGCGGGCCTTCCTCAATCAACCTGACGCAGCCGGTTCTGCACCTGATCTCATGATCTCAGTGGAACGGGAAGTTGGTGTCGTCCCGGTCCATGACGCGGAACCGGCGGCGCCTGAGCCGCCAGCGGATCTCTCCGACGAACCGGCGCACCTGCCAGGCGCGCTTCAGATAGAGATAACCGAACAGCATGCCGCCGAGATGGGCAAAGTGCGCCACGCCGTCCTGCAGGCCGCGCAAGGCCAGCAGTTCGATGCCGATGCAGAGGAACACGAACATGATCGCCCGCATCGGGAAGATAAACCAGAGGAGGATCTGGCGGTTCGGAAAGGTGAGACCGTAGGCCAGCATGACGCCGAAGACGCCACCGGAGGCTCCGATGGTGGTGCTGTGGAAGAAAGTAAAGCAGGTGAGGATCCCGGCGCCGATACCGCAGACAAAGTAGTACTTCAGGAAGGCGCGCGTTCCCCAGAGACGCTCGAGATCGGTTCCGAACATCCACAACATCAGCATGTTCAGCAGCAGGTGACTGATCCAGTTTGTGGAGTGAAGGAACATGTAGGTGACGAGTTGCCAGACGTACGGCCCTCCGACGACGTGTGCGGGAGTCAGGCCGAAGATATCCACCATTTCGCCCTGTCCTCCCATCAACTGCGCCAGCACCTGCAGCGCGAACACCGAGACGTTGATGATGATCAGGATCTTGATGCCGGGCGTGATGCGCCCGCCGAGGCCGATAGTCGGGCCGCCGGTGGAGCGATAGTAAGCCATACGCTGAAGGTAGCACACGGTCCGGCCCGCTGCAAGAAGATGAAGGGACGGGGGGAGGTCAGTCTTCCCGCAGCTCGGCGTTCCAGTAGGCGACGTCGAGGAAGTTCTTCCACACCGGATACTGCCCCGATGCGAAGGAAACCCTGACCAGCGGGTGCCAGCGGGGCCGCGCGGGGAGGTGAATCAGACGCATCCCGACTTCATCGGGGGTGTAGCCACCCTTCTTCGAGTTGCACCGCACGCAGCAGCAGACGACGTTTTCCCACGTCGACTTCCCGCCACGGGACAGCGGCACGACGTGATCGAGGTTGAGATCGCGCGATTGAAACCGCTTGCCGCAGTACTGGCACCGGCTCTTGTCCCTGTAAAAGATATTCTTGCGGGTAAAGCGGACCTCGTGACGCGGCAGCCGGTCGAAATCAACCAGCAGGATGACCCGGGGGATGCGAATCCGGAAGAGTGGCGTGACGATCGAATCTTCGTCCAATTGCGCCGGCACGTCGACCCAGTCCTGCCAGTCGCACGTGGTGTAGTCGGGGTTGACTGCCTTGACGTGGCCCTTGTACAGGAGGCAGAATGCCTTGCGGACGGTCGTGACCTGAATCGCCTGAAAAAGCCGGTTGAGAACAAGCACGTTGGTATTGAGCATCATCCGGATACTATCCCGTCCGGGGTCGTCCGGTCCCGGATCCGAGGGGAAAATTAAGATCCCGGGGGGGCTTTGTCAAGATCGCTGCGGGCCGCCGTTCTTCCTCCCCTCGTAGGTCGTGACGATCGCCCTGCGCTCGGCGTGGGATTCGAGCGCCAGATCGATGAGACGGTCGACCAGATCGGCAAACGGCACACCGCTCGCTTCCCACAGCTTGGCGTACATGCTGATCGGGGTGAATCCGGGGATGGTATTCACCTCGTTCAGGAAGACCTCGCCGGTGGCGCGGCAGAGGAAGAAATCGACCCGCGCCATGCCGGACAGGTCGAGCACTTCGAAGGCGCGCACCGCCAGTTCCCGGACCCGCTCGCGTTGGTCATCGCTCATGGCCGCGGGGATCTCGATCCGCGATCCCGAATCGATGTACTTGGCCCGGTAGTCGTAGAACTCGTTCGCGGGAATGATCTCACCAGGGACGGAGGCTTCCGGCCGCTCGTTGCCCAGCACGCTGCACTCGATTTCCCGGGCATCGACTCCCCGTTCCACCACTACCTTGCGATCGTAGCGCGCGGCCAGCCGCAGACCCGCCGTCAGTGATGCGCGGTCGACCGCCTTGCTGACGCCGACGCTGCTGCCGCCGTTAGCCGGCTTGACGAAGCAAGGATAGCCGATGGCGTCCTCGAGCGACGCCGCCACGTCTCGCAGATCTCCTTCGAGTCTCCGCGTTCGCAAGGCCCGGTAATCGACAATCGGCAGTCCCGCGTGCTGGAAGAGGGCCTTCATGGTCACCTTGTCCATGCCGAGCGCCGAGCCGAGCACCCCTGAGCCGACGAAGGGAATGCCGGCCAGGGTCAGAAGCCCCTGCAGGGAACCATCTTCACCTCCGCTGCCGTGCACCACCGGAAACACGACGTCGAGCCGGGTTTCGGACGCGCTCCTCGAGACGCGGGAACGTGCGCGAACGCGCTTCGATCGGCCGCTCCGCCCGGCCTTCCCGATTTCAATGAGACCCCTGATCGACGGATCACCGGGAAGCGCATAGTGGGTACCGCCAAGCGCCCAGCGGCCTGTGCGGCTGATGCCGATCGGCACGACCTCGTAACGCTCCGGATCGAGAGCCTGCATGATCGCCCGCGCCGACACCAGAGAGATCTCATGCTCGACCGAGCGCCCGCCGTAGATCACGCCGACGCGGAGTCTGCGGCGACGCCGCGGCGCCATGCGGCGCTCGAGCGCGCCACCTCCGGCCGTCTTTCTGCCGCGGCGGGAGCCGACCTTCCTCTTCAAGAAATCCGTCCTCCCCCGCTACGTTCCCCCGCTCGACGTGAAACGGGGCGGCTGTTCACACGGCGCCTTCGCCTGGCGACGGCCCCGGGGCGCTTGCGCTGCCGGAGTCCTCGAATCGGATGGGGCGGCGCAAAGATGCCGTTCGATGGGACGTCGAGCGGCGCGGTCGCCGGCCGGACCACGAGCGCATGACGCACTTCCTTCTCCAGTTCATCCGCATGGGAAGGATCGAGCGCAGAGATGAAGATGGCGCCGGCGTAGTCGGACCGCAGGCGACACAGTACGGTCTCCGCCACCTGATCGATCTTGTTGAACACCAGCAGGCAGGGATAGTCTCCCAGCCCGAGCTGCTCCATGGTCGCGCGAGTGGTCTTCAAATGATCGTCGAGCGCCGGAGAGGCCGCATCCACGAGGTGCAGCAGCAGGTCGGCATCGGCCGCCTCTTCGAGTGTGCTGCGGAACGAGGCGACCAGATGGTGCGGCAGCTTGCGGATGAAGCCGACTGTATCGATCAGCAGAAACGGTTCGCGGCCACCACGCTCGCAGCGGCGGACCAGCGAATCGAGCGTGGCGAAGAGCCGATTCTCGACCAGCGTCCCGGCCCGGGTCAACATGTTCATGACCGTCGACTTCCCGGCGTTTGTATATCCGATGAGGGCGACTCTGGAGATCCCGGCGCGCGATTTGCGCCGCTCACGGCGCTCCATTTCGATCCGATCGAGGTCGTTTGCCAGCCGGGTGATGCGCCGGCGCACCAGCCGGCGATCGATCTCGAGCTGGGTTTCGCCTACACCCCTCTGTCCGATACCGCCATCCTGCCGCGACAGGTGGCCCCACTGGCGGGTCAGGCGCGGCAGGAGATAGCGCATCTGCGCCAGCTCGACCTGGGTTCGCGCTTCGCGGGATCGGGCGCGACGGGCGAAGATGTCGAGAATGAGGGCCGAGCGGTCGAGGATCTTGAGCTTCAGCTCCCGTTCGAGATTGCGTACCTGAGCGGGGGAAAGGTCCTCGTCGAAGATGATCAGATCAGCGTCATGATCCCGCGCGAGAAGAGCCAGCTCGTCGAGCTTGCCGCGGCGGATCAGCGTCGCAGCGTTGATCGCCCCGCGATCCTGGACCAGGTTGTCGACGACCCTGGCCCCTGCCGTCTCGGCCAGGAGCTTCAATTCGTCGAGGTGTTCCTCCATCTCGCCACGATCGCGGGGGCGGAGACAGATGCCGACGAGAACGGCCCGCTCCCGTGCGAGCGACCGGGCTACCTGCACACGTGACTCGAGGTCGGACCGATCATGCTTCAATCTTAGTCCCCCACCCCGGGAGCGTCAACGCAGGGAGAGCGCGGAATCGGCTTCAGGGCCCGGTGGGGGACGCCTGGCCTTCCCTGAGGAGGGATTCGATCATCGACTCGAGGTCCTCGGGAAGCTCTACGCCGGCGTGGTGGATGATTCCGTCCTTGCCGATGAGGAAATTACGGGGCAAGCTTGCAACCTTGTAGAGGCTGGTCATCTTCTCGCCGTCATCCCACAGGATGGGGTAGTTGATGCCATGCTTTTCGGAAAAGGCGCGCACCCCTTCGCGCGTCTGGCTCAGCGGCACGATGACACCGAGAACTTCGAGCCCCCGATCGTGATATTTGTCGTACATGTCGCGCAACGCGGGAATCTCGGCCACACACGGCACGCACCAGGTCGCCCAGAAGGCCAGATGGACGACCTTCCTGCCGAGCATCTCCTGCAGCCGGTAATCGCGCCCATTCAGATCCTTCAGGGAAAAAACGGGGGCCTGGTTCCCCTCCCGCGTCCCGCGCTGGGGATCCATGGCCGGCATCTTCTGTCCCCATGCGGGCGCCGCCAGAACCGTCACGAGGCCTGCCAGCAGGACAACGGCAGGGAGCCGCGTCGACCGATTGCCGCGACGGGATCGATGTTCTTCAGAGAATCCGTTCGATTTTCTCAATCAGCTTTTCCTTCGGGACGTAGCCCATGATTTGATCCCGCACCCGGCCTCCCTTGAGAAAGAGAAGGGTGGGGACCGACATCACCCCGTAACGGGCGGCGGTCGCCTGGGCGCTATCGATGTCGAGGTGGGCGACCTTCAGGCGGCCCGCATACTCCGCGGCGATCTCCTCAACCACCGGAGCAAGGCGCTTGCATGGCCCACACCACTCGGCGGAGAAATCGACCAGAACCGGCTCAGCCGAGTTCACGACTTCCGCATCGAAATTGCCATCGTTCACTTCGATCAGTGCCATCGGTATCACACTCTCAAATCTCCCGGGGTGCCGGGCATGGAGGGTTTTGACGCAAGGACAGGGGATTATATCACGCGGTCCGGCGCTCGACCGGTCCCGCGCGGGGGCACGGGAACGTCATGTTGAACGATCGGGAACGTCGGCCCGCCGATCGGTTTCGAGGCTGAAAAAGGGCTCGATCCGGCCGACCACCCGGCCCCGGTGATTCAGGACCGGAGGATTGAATTTCGTCGCCAGCGTGGCCACCACCTCGGGCGGAAGCACCTCAAGCTGCCGGAGGCACTCCAGAGTGGCGCTGTCCCGCGCGCGCTTCAAATTGCCGTCACCGATCTTGAGGACGATGCCGACCCCCCTCCCCTGCCGTTCGAATCCGAGTGCGAAGAAGCCTTCGGCGCCGATCTTGGCGATCAACCCGTGGCGTCCCTCGCTCATCAGCGCCGTCTCCAGGCGATCGGTTCCGCCGATCATCTCGGGGCAGCCCCGCATCGCCGCCAGCGCTGTGCGGACCGCCGGCCCGTACTCACCCGCCTCGTTCTTCGGTGAACTGAGCCGGGCATAGAGCAGCGCCGCCGAGCGCAGCGACATCGCGAAGGTGGGAGCCGAGCAGCCGTCAAGCGCCGTCTCGGCTCCATCATGCGGAAGTCCGGCGAGCCGTTCGATGACGACGCGGATGTCAATCTGCAGCGGCTGGGACGGCTCGAGGTAGCTCTCGACCGGCTCGCCACGATGAACCGCCAGGGCCAGAAACCCCGCGTGCTTGCCGGAGCAGTTGTTGTGCAGCAGCGTCGGGTTCCACCCGCGCGCTCGCAGCGCCATCGCCGTGGGTCGATGCAGAGGCTCATGAGTGCCGCACTGCAGGGCTGTTTCATCCAGACCAATCCGGGCCAGGATCTCCCGGACCGCTTCCAGGTGGAACGGTTCTCCACCGTGCGACCCCATTATCACCGCCAGGTGGGCCTCCCTGAACCCGAAACGCTCCACGGCGCCCGACGCGATCAGCGGCAGGATCTGCGCCGGTTTGCCGGCGGAGCGGATGAAGGTCACGCATTCCGGGTCGCCAACCGACGCCAGCAGACGATCGGTCGAATCGACCACGGCGACCGCACCGTGGTGAAGCGACTCGGCGATCCCGCCGCGCTGCACCTCGACCATCGGCACGTACCCGCAGGTCCTCCGATTTCCTTTGCGCCCCTCGGTCACGGCTGGATCCCTCGTTCGTCGTCATTGTAGCGCAAGCCCATGCCCCGGATGGATCCGCCACGGCGCTGGCTCCCGTGACGCGGCTGTATTAAGATGGCCTCCCCGCTCCATCCGGCCGCAGTCCGCGCCGGCCTGGCGCTCCGAGGCCCCATGATCGACAGAGGCAATCCGGTCCGCGACGGACGACAGCCAGGCTCTCGCATGCCGGTCTGGCGACGCAATCAGCTTGCGATCACGATCGGCGCCTCGATGATCTTTCTCGGGTTCACCCTGGTCACCCCGTTTCTCCCCTTTTACGTCAAGTCGATCGGTGTCGAGGGAAAGGCGGCGGTCGCCATCTGGTCCGGCCTCCTGCTCAGCATTACGCCGTTACTCGCCGCGCTGCTCGGCCCTTTCTGGGGACGGCTGGCCGACCGCGTCGGCATGAAGATCATGATCCAGAGGGTGCTGATCAGCGTCACGGCCCACTGGGGATTGATGTTCTTCACCACCGAGGTCTGGCACGTCCTCGTCCTGCGCGTGCTCCTCGGTCTGTTCTCCGGCTTCGGCACCATGTCGATCGCACTCATCACGCACGGGTGTCCCAGGGAGCGTATTGGCCGGGCGATCGGAACCCTGCAGGCGGCCCAGATCCTGAGCACCGCGGTCGGGCCTTTCCTCGGCGGCCTTCTGGCGCAGAGCATCGGCATTCGGAGCACCTATCTGGTGACCTGCGCGCTGTGCGCCGCCGCCCTCTGCCTGGTGGCGCTGATCTATCGTGATACGGAGACGGTCGACGACATCGAACCGCCGGTCGTCGTTTCCCAGGCGGGTCCGGTCACGGAAGGTGTGCGGGCCGTTATTCCACCCGGCCGGCCGGATGGGTCATCGCGGCCTCGTCCGTTCCGGGAGATTCTCGCCCTGCCCGGCTACCGGCCGCTCCTGCCACTCCTCTTCCTCGCCAACCTGGTCGAACGGGCGTTCTTCCTCATCGTCCCGCTCTTTCTGACCGCGATGGGCGCCGGCAGCCGTTCGCTCGAGGCGACGACCGGGGTGGTCCTGTCAGCGGGGGCGTTCGCCGGCGCCGCATCCGCCTATCTGATCGGGCGGGGGGCTCGCCGCACACCGCCTTTCCGGCTTCTGTTCTGGAGTCTGCTGGCGGGAACGGTGCTGGTCTTCGCGATGGGTTTCTCGCGCACCGTTCTCTCTTTCGCGCTGCTGCGTGTTCTGGTCGGGCTGGCGATCGGTGGAGCCGCGACACTGCTCTATACCATCGCCGGCGACGTCATTCCCAACCAGGGGAGGGCCGCCTCCTACGGAGTGCTGTCGAGCGCGGCGGTCCTCGGGGGAGCGCTCGGTCCCAGCCTGAGCGGCCTGCTCAGCGCCTTCAGCCCGCGCGCGCCTCTGTTTGGCGGGGGTATCATCTACCTGGCCCTGACCGTCCAGGTGTTCATGCTGGCGCGGCGCCGCGCTCTCCGGCCCACGGCCCGGTCCTCCCGTCCCGCGGGAGGGCGATCCTGAAGGAGGAATCCCGGCCGGGTCAGGACGCCGCTGCGGAATCGTCCGGCTCGAGCTCCATGGCGGCGAGTTCGGCCTTTCCGGCCTCGTCCAGGGGCGCCATGGTGATCCCGGTGTAGCCGTAGAAGATCGATACGAGGGGGTTAATCAGGTTCATGAAGGCGAATGGCAGGTAGGCCAGGGTGCTCACGCCGAGGGTCGCCGCCATGAAGGCGCCGCAGGTGTTCCACGGCACCAGCGGAGAGGTCAGCGTTCCCGCATCCTCCAGCGCCCGCGACAGATTCTTCAGATGGAGGCCGCGGCGCAGATACGCTTCCCTGTACATGCGGCCCGGGACCACGATTGACATGTACTGATCAGGTGCCGCGAGGTTGACCCCGATACAGGTTGTGATGGTTGCGGCCACCAGCGAACCGGTCCCGCGTGCCAGGCTGAGAATGGCGCCCGCCAGCGAGGCCAGCATGCCACTGCGCTCCATGACTCCACCAAACGCGAGCGCGCAGAAAATGAGCGCAACCGTTCCCATCATGTTGCTCATCCCGCCCCGGGTGAGGAGCGAGTCGATGGTCTCCACCCCGGTCGAAGAGACGTAGCCGGTCCACGCCGAGTTGACGACCCCGGCGACGCCTGCATCGGGCTGTGTCGCGAGCGCCATCAGTCCGCCCAGCAGGGCGCCGGCGAACAGCGCCGGCAGCGCCGGAATCCGCATCACGACCATGGCGATGACCGCGACCGGCGCCAGCAGCAGCCAGGCGCTGATGTTGAAGGCGCCATCGAGCGTGCCGAGCATCGAGTTGACGGTCGCCAGGTCGAGGCTATTGTCCCTGTAGCGCCAGCCGATCACGGCGTAGATGACGAGCGCGATCAGGAGACTCGGCCCGGTGGTGAAGATCATATGGCGGATGTGGGTGAAGAGGTCGGTCCCGGCGACCGCCGGCGCCAGGTTGGTGGTGTCGGACAACGGCGACATCTTATCTCCGAAGTAGGCGCCGGAAATGATCGCTCCCGCCGTCATCGGCGGCGGGACACCGAGGGCAGTCCCGATGCCGATCAGCGCCAGCCCGACTGTCCCCGCCGTCGACCAGGACGAGCCGGTCGCCAGCGCGATAATCGCGCAGATAGAGCAGGTCATGAACAGAAACAGGGATGGCGTGAGCAGCTTGAGGCCGAAGTAAATCATCGTCGGCACGATGCCCGACAGGATCCAGGTGCCGATCAGGCAGCCGATGACCATCAGGATGAGCGCCGCCCGCAGCGCCATGTAGATCCCCTTGAGGAGACCATCCTCGATGTCCTTCCACGGATGGCCAAGCAAGACGGCGATCGCCGAGGCGACGGCGGTCGCGAACATCAGCGGCACCTGCACCGGTCCGTCGATCACGACCACCGTGTACCCGAGCGACAGGATGAGGATGGCGATCGGAAGCAGGGAAATCAGGAGCCCGGGACGCGGCGGCGGCTGCCGCTGCAGCTCACTCATCTGCCGCCAGCCATGTTCCAGACACCATAGCGCGCAGGGACGTCAGGAGTTTCATATCCCGGCACTATACGCGACGCACCGTCAGGATTCAACGTTCGTGTCGCGTCGATCTTGACACTGCCGGAACCGCCGTCTACGATGGCGGATCTCACGGTATTTGAAGGAGATGCACGGTGACCGCCAGCACAGCGCGCCTGCGGGAACTGATCCTAAGCGCCCCGCATGTCGTCGCCCTCACCGGCGCCGGGATGTCGGCCGAGTCGGGTGTCCCGACATTTCGTGGTGTGGACGGCTTCTGGGAAAAGGAGTCGGTCGAGGAGCTGGCCACGCCGGAGGGCTTCGCTCGCGACCCGGCACGGGTGTGGCGGTGGTACGACGAGCGCCGCCAGCACATCGCCTCCTGCAACCCCAACGCCGGCCATCACGCCCTGGCGGAATACGAGCGGCGGCGCGGCGGCTTCACCCTGGTAACGCAGAACATCGATGATCTCCATCGCGCCGCCGGCAGCTCACGCCTGCTCGAGCTGCATGGCAACATCTTTCGGGTGCGCTGCACACGGGAAGGCACGATACGCGATGATCGGCGCGTGCCGCTGCCCGCGACGCCTCCACGGTGCGGATGCGGGGCTCTGCTGCGGCCGGACGTGGTGTGGTTCGGTGAAGCGCTTCCGGAGGAGGTGATGGGGAATGCCTTCAGCGCCGCCCGGCAGGCCGATCTGTTCCTGGTGATCGGAACCTCCGCGCTGGTGTATCCTGCGGCCGGGCTTCCGCAGATCGCCCGTGAGCGGGGGGCCTATCTGGTGGAAATCAACATCGAGCCGACTCCCCTCTCCGCCGCTGCGGACGAGGTGATCACGGGGCCGGCCGCGGGCGTCCTCCCCGGCCTGCTCGGCGGAAACGGCGGCAACTGACAGGAATGCGCGGACTCTATCTCGACTGCTTCTCCGGCATCAGCGGAGACATGTTCCTCGGGGCGCTCGTCGACCTGGGGGTGAAAAGCACCGATCTGCGCGCGCAGTTGCGCAAGCTCCCTCTCACCGGCTACCGGATCAGCGCCACCTCGACCAGCCGCGCCCGCCTCGGGGGAACCAGGGTCAACGTCACGCTATCGGCGCGCCCGCAGCCGCGCCGTGGTATCCGGGAGATTCGCAAGCTCATCGAGGGGAGCCGCCTGTCGTCCGCCGTGCGCGAGCGCTCTCTCGACACATTCGAAGCTCTGGTCGACGCCGAGGCCCGCGTTCACCGGGTGCCGCGGGAGCGCGTCCATCTGCACGAAGTCGGCGCGGTCGATGCCATCGTTGATATCGTCGGTACGATGATCGGGCTGGAGAGCCTCGGCTGGCCCCGGGTGGTCTGCTCTCCCCTGCACCTCGGCCGGGGCATGGTGACGATGGAGCATGGCACCTTCCCCGTTCCACCCCCCGCGGTCGCCGAGCTGCTGCGCGGCCGCCCCTGTTATTCGACCGAGATCGAAGGAGAGCTGGTCACGCCGACCGGCGCGGCACTCGCGGTGACCCTGGCGACCGACTTCGGCCCTCTGCCGCCGATGCGCCTGCAGAAGGTTGGATACGGCGCCGGTTCGCGGCAGTACGATCATCACCCGAACCTGCTGCGCGCCCTCTACGGCGACCTTCTTGACGAGGCGGCCCTGCGCGAAACCGTGCTGGTGATCGAAACGACGATCGACGACATGAATCCGCAGTTGTACGGGTACCTGATGGAGAGGCTGTTCGCCGCCGGCGCCCTGGAGGTCTTCTACACGCCGATTCAGATGAAGAAGAACCGCCCGGGAACCCTCGCCACCATCATCTGCCCGCAGCCCCGGCTGGAGTCGGTTTCTTCAGTGATCTTCCGCGAGACAACGACCATCGGCTTCCGTTATCTGCCGATGGGGCGCATCGAGCTGGCCCGCGAGTTCAGGACGGTGCGGACGCCGTACGGACCGGTTCGCATGAAACTGTCCACCCACAATGGCGAACGGGTGCAGAGCACGCCGGAATACGAGGAATGCCGCGCTATCGCGCTCAAGGCCGACGTTCCGCTCAAGGAGGTCCAGCGGGCGGCCGTCGCAGCCCTGCAGAAGACGGAGACCGGTCGCCGGCCACGCACAGCCCGACGGCCCACGAAGCGGAAGCGCCGATGATTTACGACCGGGGGAAGGCCGGCCGCATGTTGCGCGTCGCGATCGAGGTGGCGGAGGGCGTGCTCGATCTCGCCGCGCGTCCCGGGGGCGAGCCGAGCCTGCGGCTCCCGGTCCTGGAGTTCGAGAAACGAATGCGCCTCTACGCTGCAAAGGGCGATATGGACGCGATGTACGACGAGTATCTCCGGATTCTGCATGAAGGGCCGATCATCGGCCGGACTCTCCAGCGATTGCACCACAAGAGCTTCGAATCGGAGTTCTATCGTTTCGTGGCCATCTATTGGGAGCACGACTGAGGATGAGTGAGCGGTTTTACCTGACCACGCCGATCTACTACGTGAACGACGTGCCGCACATCGGGCACACCTACACCACGATCGTGGCGGACGTGCTGGCGCGCTTTCACCGGATGCTCGGCGAAGAGGTCCGCTTCCTGACCGGCACCGATGAGCACGGCCAGAAGATCGAACGGGCCGCGCGCCAGCGAGGCATGCAGCCGATCCAGCTGGCCGACGAGGTCGTTGAGCGCTTCCGCACCCTGTGGACCACCCTCGGGATCAGCAACGACGACTTCATCCGGACGACCGAGGCGCGGCACCGCAGAGGCGTCGAGGCGCTGTTCCGCCGGGTGCTCGACAAGGGCGACATTTACAAGGACAAGTACGCCGGGTGGTACTGCACCTCCTGCGAATCGTTCTTTCCGGAGAACCAGGTGGTGGATGGCCTCTGCCCGGACCAGGGGCAC
>CBDUYA010000046.1:0-13024 GCA_965371335.1 uncultured bacterium
CGCCGAGCCCGGCCGCCATCGCCGGCTCCGCTTGCGCCGGCCAGGCCGGCTCCGATTCGGCATCCGCCGGCCCGGCGGCCGGAGACCATGTTGGCCCGGAAGCGCTGGTCCCGACGTCCGGCGGTGGGCCCGCCGGGGACGGGGGCGGTCGGTCGCCAAAACAGCCGGACACACCGAGCAGCGCTCCAAGCACGAACTGGAAGAGGTGGCGGGTCTTCAGAATCGACATGCGGACCGAATCTCCTGTCTGGTTTTCATCTATCCGATCGGCACCGGCCAGAGAGGCGGCACCCGGGTAGTGACCGTCATGATATCTGACACCAGGGAGCCATGCCGAATTGATCTCCACCCGACAACGTCATAGGTTTTCGCAGCGGAGGCACATGGCGCTGGCTGCGTTGCCAGACGCTCTTCGATGCGGACTACGCCGTCACGCTTTACAGGAGCCCCGATCTCGGGCTGGAAGCGAATCCATTGTGGCGCAACGTCGTCCATGCCTGGGGGTTGGAGGTCGCCCGGCGGTACGGCCTGTCGGGCAAGGTTCTGATCTCACTGCTGGCGGGTCAGATGTTCGCGTTTTTCTTTACGGGGATCAAATCCCTCTACCTCTATATCGCCTGTCTGAACTGGATCGAGGATCCGGAACTCCTCGACCGGTTTCCCTCGGTCGTTTCGGTCATCATGCTGCTGGTCGCTCTGCTCACCGTGGGGCTCGTCGTTCTCACCTACAGGTATGCCACGGCGGTTCTCCCCAACCGAGCAGCGCACCCTGCGGTTGCGCCGTCCGGCTGAGCGGCTGAGAGCCGAATCGGCTCCGTTCCCTCAGGCAACTCCGCGCGCAGGAGGCCGATCAGCCGGCATCGACCCGGATCGCCTCGCGGATCACCGCCCTGGCGCCGCGTACCAGGGGCGACCCGTGATTGAAGCAGAGTGTGGCGAACGGCAACTTGAGGAGACGCCTGACCGACTGACGAGTGAGCGCCGGATTGTCCTGATACTTGCTCGGGATGAAACGGACCGCTCGCCCGATGCGCATCAGCGCATCGGAACAGAACAGCGCCCCCCGCCCGCGCGCCAGATGAAAGACATAGTGGGCTTCGGCCGGGCCGGGAGCGTGAATGGCGCGCAGACCGCCCGGCAGCCGGTCACCCCGTCCGTACCAGACGTCCGGCCGTTCCTCCAGGTTCCGCGCGCCGCGCGGCGCGTGAACCTTGACATCGAATAACCGGCGATAGCGCCACGCGGAGCGCTGGTGGAACGATCCGGTCAAGCAGATCGCCTCGACATCGCCGAGCCGCGCCAGGGCGCGATCGGCCAGCGGCAACGGATCGATCAGAACGGCCCGTCCGTCGAACATCACGGCATAGGCATCGCTGCGGAACTTGATGCGATTGTCGATCAGCGTCCAGTGGAAAACGCCCGGCACCACGGTGCGCACGGTCCGGGCCTGCACCTTCGGTTCCGACATGATCTCCTCCCGACCAACCACCCTATGGTAAGGTGATTGCCATGTTGACCTTCCTGATCTGGTGCGTCCTGTTCGTGTTCTGCTGGCCGCTTGCCCTGCTGGCGCTGCTCCTCTACCCGCTGGTCTGGCTCCTGCTTCTTCCCTTCCGCCTCATCGGTCTCACGGTGGACGGGGTGTTCGAGCTCCTGCGCGCCGTCGTGATGCTGCCGGCCCGCATGCTGCGCGGCCCCAGCCGCGCCTGACCGGCTGACCACTTGACCGCCTGACCGGCGGACGCTGAAGAGTTTACTCCCGCCCGCGCCGTTTTTGTACCTTCGAACCGGGATCGACCGCTCCCACCGACGCGCTATCGTGTCCGCTGGATCGTCCAGTTGTCGATGATGCGATCACCCTGCAGGACGTGCAGGCGATCGAAGCAGGCGGTCGCCAGGCAGGAGTGGTTCGGCAGAACGCGCACCCGCGATCCGACCGGCAGCCGCCCCCGCAGACCACCGGGGCGCGACGGGCGGATCACGCCGTGTTCCTGGGAGATCGATTCGAGGCGCAGCTCCGGATCAGGGACCGTCCCCGCCGGATCGGGACAGACGGCGCCCATCCTGCCGCTCCACTCCCCCTGCTCCGGCCCGTGATCCCTGGACAGCGCCAGGGCGCCCGCATCGATGACGGCCCGTTCGACGCCGGCCGGATGAGACACGACCGCTGCCAGGATCGACACCGCGACATCCTCGACAACGCACACACCCAGTCCCACCTGGGCCAGGTCGAGAAAGGCGTAGTTGCCGGGTCTCGCCTCGGTGACGCCGGCGAGGTGATCGACAATGGTCAGGGTCGGCGTCGAGCCGATGCTGATGCCGGGAACCTCGTGACCCGCCGTCCGCAGGCGGCCGGCGAAGTCGACCATGACATCCCGCTCCTGGCGGGCGATCGACAGCCGCTGCTCGCTCTCATAGGCGTCGTAGGAATGCCCGGCGTGCGTCAGCACTCCGTCGAACACCGTGCTGCCGGATGCCGCCATGCGCCCCGCCAGTTCGAAGGCTTCGGGTGACGCGGGATCGACCCCGGCGCGGTGGTAGCCGCTATCGACCTTCAGCCAGACGTGCGGCCTCACGCCGCGTGCGGCGGCGGCCTCCTCCAGATCGCCGAAGGTGGCGGCATCATCGACCAGCAGGCGCAGCATACCGCGCCGTCCCAGGTCAAGAGCGGGAGCGATCTTTCCCGGGGAGAGCGGGAAGGCCCACGTCAAATCGTCGAAGCCGGCGGCGAACAACGCCTCCGCCTCCGGCAGGGTCGACACCGTGAAACCGCGCGCCCCACGCTTCCTCTGCAGCGCCGCTATCTCGACACACTTATGGGTCTTGATGTGCGGACGCAACGCCACCCCGAGTCGCGCGGCGCGTGTCGCCATGCGATCGAGATTGCGCTCCAGAACGGCGCGGTCGAGGATCAGCGCCGGCGTCATCAGAGTGTCGAGCCGCATCGTCCCCCTCCAGCCATCAAACTCTACGACAGGGACGCACTGATCGTCCACGTCGATCTCAGGGGCGGGCCGCCACAACCCGGGAGTATGATGCCGCCGCTTGACTCCCACCCGCTCCGGCCACAACTTCTCAAGGGCTTCTCCGCCCGGGGACGGCCGTCACCGCGCCGTCCCCAATCACTGCCGGGCGGCCGTCGCGGCCGATCGGGGGACGACCGGACCACGACTCGAGGAGATGAACGCCATGGGGATCAAGAACTTCATCAAGGGCGAGCTGCTTGAAATCATCGAATGGACCGACGCGACGCGCGACACGCTGTCGTACCGCTATCCGGACGAGGACAAGGCGATCAAGCGGGGAGCGCAGCTGATTGTGCGCGAGTCGCAGACCGTGCAGTTCGTCTACCTGGGGGAGTTCGGCGATACCTTCGCTCCGGGCAGGCACCGCCTGATGACTGACAACATTCCGATCCTGACCCGCCTCAGGTCGTGGAAGTTCGGCCTCGAATCACCGTTCAAGGCAGACGTCTACTTCATCAACACCCGGCTGTTCACCGGCAACAAGTGGGGCACGTCGAACCCGATCATGCTGCGCGACGCCGATTTCGGCATCGTGCGCGCCCGGGCGTTCGGCACGTACGATTTCCGCATCGTCGAACCTAGAGTTTTCTTGCGCGAGGTGGCCGGCTCCGATCATGACTTCAAGCTGGGCGAGTTCGACAGCACCATGCGCTCGCGGGTGGTCAGCGTGTTCAGCGACGCCCTGGCGACCTCCAACATCCCGGTGCTCGACGCCGCCAAGCGCTACACTGAGCTGGGCACGGCGCTTCTGCCGTTGATCAATCCGGTCACCACCGCCAAGTACGGAATTGAAATCACCAGCTTCGTGCTGGAGAACGTCTCGGTCCCGCCGGAGGTCGAGGAGGCGATCGATAAGCGCGCCAGCATGACCGCCATCGGCAACCTGAACGACTTCGTCAAGTACCAGATGGGCCAGGGGATGGGGATTGGCGCCGGCGGCGCCGGCGGGATGGCCAGCGAGATGGCGATGGGACTCGCCATCGCCCAGGAGATGATGCAGCAGCACGGGGGCGCGCTTCACGGCGGCCCCGGCGTGCCGCCGGGCGGCGCCGGCGGAGCGGCGACGGCTGCCGCGGCGGCGGGCGCGCCGACCGACATCCTGACGCCGGCCCAGGTCGCCGCGATCCTCAAGGTCGAAGAGCCGGACATCGTCGCCCTGCTCGAATCAGGCGAGCTGCACGCCAAGAGGATCGGCGCCAACTGGCGGATCCGGCGGGCGGCGCTTGACGATTATCTGGCGAACTAAGATCACGAGCCGAACAGCGCCTCGAGAAGGTCCGCCAGCAGGCTCGACTCCCCCGCCGCGCCGCTGCTGAACCCGCCGCTGGCGGAGAACCCTCCGACCTTCACCTGCCCCGCCATCCGGTCGATCCGGCTCGGCCTGCGGCGGGCGCGGCGCGCGGCGAGCTGTTTCTCCTTCTGCTGCAGCCGCTCGGCCTTCTTCAATCCGCCGCGTCGGATCCACTGCAACAGGGTATGCAGCTCCCCCGCATCGAACCAGATGCCGTGCGGGTGGCAGGAGTCGACAATCACACCGCTGCGGCGGGCGTAGTTGCGGCGCGCCATCATCTTGTTACAGCGGGGGCAGCGCCGGTAGAGAGGGCCACGCTGCCTCCCCACCCCGTTTCTCGGCGCGCGTTTCGGGGCGGCGGGCAATCCCGCCACCAGCCTGGCGGCCTCCCCCTTCATCCGCTCAGTCATGATCTCGAAGACTTCCGAGCCGATCCAGAGACCGGCGCAGACCCGGCATTCCATGATGCCGATCGGCGGATCGCCCAGCGTGCGGCTGTCGAGATGTCGATCGGTCCCGCAAGCGGGACAGGGGTGCCCGGTCGGGGCGCCGCTCTTTCCCTGCACGACAATCCGGGTGCCGCAGTTATGACAGAAACGGGCGCGGTCCATGATGCGCGCCATGCAGGACGGGCATATGGTATGCAGGTCGCGCTCGTGCAGGGTGAAGTCGGCGCCACAGAACGTGCACGACACCGCCCGGGACTGGCGCGGCCCGCCGCACGAGGAGCAGCGGACCACCGCCGCGTCCTTGGCGCGCACCCGCGGCACCTCGATTACCTCGCCGCAGACGCAGTGAAACTTGCGACCGACCTCGAGATCCCCCGCGTCGGACTGCCTGTTGCACGACGAGCACCGGACCAGAACGCGCATGACCATCCTCCTCCGGGCCAACGATTGTGCCGGCGCGGCGGTTGTGCAAGCCGAGGGTGAGTGAAACCTGCGGGGATGGGGCGGAGGGGGGGGACGGACACCGCGGCCCTTTCGCCGCCGCCCACCCCGGTTATTATATGATGCCCCCCCGAGGGGGATCCCGATCATGGCCCACTGTCCCACCTGCTCCGCGCCGGTGTCCGAGGGCCGCTTCTGCAGTTCCTGCGGCGGCGCGCTCGCACCCCCCGGCGAAGCCCCGACCCGCACCTCGATGCCGGAAGACACGCCCGAGCGGGGCGCCCGTCGAGAGCAGGAGCCGCCGACACGAACCTCGGCCCGCGTGCCGCACCGTTCCTACACCTCCGGTTCGATCAGCGAGGGGCGCTTTCTCCCCGGCGCGATGCTCGCCGGCCGCTACCGCATCGTCGGCCTGCTTGGCGAAGGGGGGATGGGCGAGGTCTACCGGGCCGACGATCTGAAGCTCGGCCAGCCGGTGGCGCTGAAGTTCCTGCCGCAAGGATTCGAGAAGGAGCCCGGGCGATTGCAACGCCTCCTGGGGGAGGTCCGGACGGCGCGCCAGGTGTCGCACGCCAACGTCTGCCGGGTGTTCGATATCGGCGAGGTCGACGGGCAGCACTTCCTCAGCATGGAATACGTCGATGGCGAAGATCTGTCGTCGCTGCTGCGCCGCATCGGCCGCCTGCCGAAGGACAAGGCGGTGCAGATTGCCCGGCAGCTATGCGCCGGCCTGGCGGCCTCGCATGACCAGGGGATCCTGCATCGCGATCTGAAACCGGCCAACATCATGATCGACGGCCGCGGCCGGGTGCGCATCACCGACTTCGGCCTGGCGGCGCTCGGCCGGGAGATCGACGGCGCCGAGGCCCGCCAGGGAACGCCGGCCTATATGGCACCGGAGCAGATCGCCGGCAGGGCGGTCACGGTGCGCAGCGACATCTACGCGCTCGGGCTGGTTCTTTACGAGCTGTTCACCGGCAAGCGGGCGTTCGACGCGTCGACTCTTCCCGAGCTGGCGCGCCTGCACCAGGAGGCAACGCCGACCAGCCCGTCAAGCCACGTTGAAGGGTTCGACCCGGCGGTCGAGCGGGTGATCCTCCGCTGTCTCGAGAAGGACCCGGGGCAGAGACCGGCCTCGGCCCTCGCCGTGGCGGCGGCGCTGCCGGGGGGCGATCCGCTGGCGGCCGCCCTGGCGGCCGGTGAGACGCCGTCGCCCGAGATGGTCGCCGACGCCGAGGAGAGCGGCTTGCTGAAGGTCTGGGTGGCGGGCGCCTTCCTCGCCGCGATCCTGCTGGCATGGATCGCGGGATTCGTGATCACGCCGATCGATAACGTGATTACCGACTACGTCTCCCTGCCGAGAACCCCGCAGGCGCTCGCCGATGAGGCCGCCGCCCTCGCGGTCGATCTCGGCTACGACGAGGCATTCGTCGACTCCGAGTACCGGTTCGCCCCCGACAAGGCCTACCTGGATCACCTCATCGAGCAGGATTCCTCCGACCAGCGGTGGGAACCGTTGCGCCGGGAGCGCCCGGCCGCCGTGACCTTCTGGTATCGCAGCGGCCCGCGCGCCCTCATCGGCAACCGGCTCGGGATAATGTTGCAGAGCACCCGCGCCACGCAACCGCCGCTCACCGAGCCGGGGATGATCCGGGTCCGGCTCGATCCGCGCGGGCATCTGCTCGAATTCATCGCCGTTCCGCCCCGCGTCGGTGGAGCGGATGAGGAGATGGTGACCGATCCGCCCGACTGGAATGCGATGTTCGCGAAGGCCGACCTCGATCCGGGGCAGTTCTCGCCGGTGCGTCCCATCTGGAATCCGCCGCTCGCCTGCGATGAGCGGGTCGCCTGGACCGGCTTCTACGCCGATCTCGCCGATCTGCCGGTTCGTGTCGAGGGATGCCGGCATCGTTCCCGCATTGCGGCGTTCCGGGTTCTGATGCCGTGGCAGATGGAAGAACTGCAGGCGCCGGACAGAGGCCCGGCCGGCTCGGCCGTCGGTACGGCTCTGAACGTAACCCTTTACCTGCTCGCGATCGTCGGGGGAGGACTCCTGGCGTGGCGCAACATCCGTCTCGGGCGGGGCGATCGCCGGGGAGCGCTGCGCTTCGCCGCGTTCATCCTGTTCGCGGGGATGATGGTGTGGCTGTTCGACGTCACCCGGCTCCCCGCTACGACCGATCGGCTGCTCCCTTCGCTGCAGGTCTCGGTCGCCAAGCTGTTGCTGCAGGCCGGCCAGATCTGGGTTTTCTACATGGGGATCGAGCCGCTGGTGCGGCGCCGCTGGCCGGGGCGGATCGTCTCGTGGACGCGGCTGCTGGCCGGCCGCTGGCGCGATCCGCTGGTCGGCCGGGACGTCTTGATCGGCCTGTTCGCCGGTATCGTCTCGTACCGCCTGCTGGCGAACATAGCCTTCTTCCTGCAGCGCAACACTTCGGTGGCCCCCCCGATCCCCGGCACTGTAGGGATCCAGATACTGGGCGGATTCCGTCACGTTCTGGGAGAGATTTTCAACCAGCTGTTCGGCGGGATCTACACTGCGATCTTCTTCACCATCGCCGCGCTGGTCATTCAGATCGTGGTGCGCAAGGTCTGGCTGGCGGTGCCGATCCTCTGGGCCCTGATGTCGACGGTCGTGGTGACGAGCATTCCGGGCTGGAATCCGGCTCTGGCCGCACTGGCCAGCGCGATAACCGGCGTTTTTCTCTTCACGACGATCCGCTACGGCATGATCGCCGGAGCGATGACGATGTTTTCCGCGTTTCTGATGTTCGAGGTCTCACTCAGGCCCGACTTCTCCTCCTGGCGCGGTCTCCCCGACGTGACCATCATTGCGACCCTGACGACGCTGGCTCTCGCCGCGTTCTATTTCTCACTGGCGGGACGATCGGTGGTGAAGGGGGAGCTGCTCGGCGAGTGAGGTGTTGCGCGGGGCGCCGGCGGTGGGCAGCAGGGATTGCTCGACGTGGGGGGGGCGCTCGCCGGCCGTTCAGTCAAAGTGCTTCAGCTTCGGCCAGATCTCGTCCAGCGGCACCTTCAGGCCACGGCAGACGAAGATCGGCTGGTCGTCCTCGTACGGCATACAGTAGTGGCAGTCGGTGGCGCCGGCCTGTTCGACCTCCCTGAACACCTTCAAATGTTCGTCGCGCGATCCGCCGACGATGATCATCACCTCGCCCGAATAGCCGCGCGGCCCCCACATCCAATAGTTGTTGTGGCCGCTGGTCGCTTTCGGGAGGTCGTACTTGCGGCCGAGCAGATCGATGGCGCCAGCCTCGCCGTAGTTGTAGACGAAGAAGGCCGCCCGCGCACGGTCCTCGTCCGGCAGCGTGTGGTAGATGCCGGCCAGGGTCGCCGCCAGCTCCTCCCACCCGAACATGTCGGCGTAGTGCTGCGGCAACTCGCTCAACTCCTTGCGCTCGTCGGTCGAAGGGCCGATGCCCATGACCTCCGCATAGCCGATGTAGTCGTCGACGTCGAGGATCGGCAGGGCGAACGGGGCGAGCACGCCACCTCCGATCACCAGGACAGACACGATGGCGGGCTGCAGCAGACGCCGCCACCGGATTTTGGCGAGCCACGATTCGATCGCCACGCCGCCGGCCGCGAACAGCATCGTGTAGGCGGGGCTCAGGTAGCCAGGGCGGCTGGTCCGCTTGAGCAGCAGCAGCACCATCACCGCCAGATAGATCCAGCCGAGCAGCCGGAATCTGCGGCCGTCCTTCAGGGCGAGGAGAAAGATCAGCCCGGCGATCCAGATCGGCGCATTGAGCGGATGCATCGACAGGAACTGTGAAGAGAAGAAATCGAGCAGCGCCACGGCGCGCATTTTCTGACCGGTGGCGTTGCGGATGAACTCCAGCGTCGGCCAGTCATTGGCGATCTGCCAGATGATGTGCGGCAGGAAGATGGCGAACGAAAGGACGCCGGCCAGCCAGGGGCCGCGCGTCAGCAACAGCCGGCGCGCCGGCGTGACGACGAGGCCGATGACCAGGCCGAAGCCGAGCCACAGCACGCTGATCTTGTTCATCAGGCCGAGTCCGAGCACGAGGCCGAGCAGCAGCCAGAGACGGGTGTCGACAGCGGCGGCCGAAGCGCTCCCCGGTTCCAGGATGCGGATCAGCACAGCCGCGGCGGCGGCCCATAGCAACACGTCGAACGCGTTCATGGAGAAGAAGTTGTTCAACCCGAGAAACATCGGGGTGATGATCGCCGCCGTCATCGCCAGCCCCTGCGCGAAGCGGCCGCCGCCCAGGCGGGCCGCCATCCAGCCGGTGAGGTAAACGGTCGCCGCCCCCGCCAGCGCCGCCAGCAGCCGGATGGCGATCACCGAATCCCCCAGAATGCTCCGGCCGATCCAGAGAACGAAAATCGACAGCGGCGGCTGGTCGACGTATCCCCATGCGAGGTGCTCGCTGCAGGCAAGGTAGTAAAACTCGTCGCGGAAGTAACCGTATCCCTTCCCCACGGCCAGGTGGATCAGGATCTTGAACGCCGCGAAGGTCAACAGGAAGGTGCGCGGACCGATGAGATCGTTGCGCGCCGTGGCGCTCACGAGGCGGCTCCCGGCAGGTTCCGCCAGCCGATGGCACCCCCCGCTCCTGCAATGAAGACGCGCACAGGGCCCCCCCGAGAAGGGTCAATCATAGCTGAAATGCGGGCTGTCGCGGGAGAGTCCTAGAAGCTGCGGATTTTCGACTTGATGGTGACCAGGCTGAGGCCGAGGGCGAGCTTGCGCAGGAGCATCCTGTACTGCGAGGTCTCTCCCTGAATGCCGGTGCTGCGGCTGTGGTCGCCGTAGAATAGGGCGACGAGTCGATCGTCGACGTGAACCGGCAGGACCATCAGCTCGGTCGGGATCGGCAATTCGAGAGTGTCGAAGAAGCCGCGGTAGCGCGGATCGGCCGGAAGCGGCCCGCGGAAGTAACCCTCGCCAAGGAAAAGGGAGAAGACCGGCTCGGCGGCGATCAGGAAGGACAGGCCGCGGGCGCGTCCCTCGTCCAGGTCGAGGCCGCGTGACCGGCCGATCACCGCATTGCCGCCCTTCACCATAAAGAGGATGGTATGCGACATCCCGCGTGCCGCCTCATTGAGGACGACATCGGCGATCTCCGCCACCGTCTCGGCACGGCATAGCGGCTCCGAAACGTGGTCTTCGATCTCGTCCCGCGTCACCAGCCGCAGTGGCGGCCGGCTGCCGCTCGGGGTGGCCGGCGGCGGGCCGCCTCCCGCGGGCGAATTCGCCGTGGCGATGGCGGGAGTGATCACCCCGGCGCCCGGAGGATCATCCACCGCAGCACCCGCCGTAGCGTCAACCACGACGCGCGAACCGATCTCCGGGCGCACCTTGCGCTGCAGCCGCTCGCTGTCGAGCCGGCGGCAGAGATGAACGAAACGGTGCCGCCGCGGAAACTCGTAGAAGCGCTCCAGCGCCTGCAGAATGCGGGCCTCGGGCGCCACCGCCGGCCGGGTCTCAAGGCCGGTGGCGAAGGAGATGGCATCCTGGGCGGGCAGGTTATTCGGATCGATCATCGCCACCCGCAGGGCGTGTTGCTCGATGGCAACCGGCACCGCGTGGTAGGTTTCCGCAACGCGCGCCGGCAACGTCTCGATGACCGATGAACAAACGTTACGCAATTGCTGGATCGAGATGTACGGGCATCCGGAGATGGCCGCGAGCGCCTCGCCGAGATCCTCCTCGCCCAGATGGCCCAGCTCCATCAGGCAGGTGCCGAGATGCCCCCCCTGCAACAGCTGCGCCTGCAGCGCTTCGTTCAGCTGCTCCCGGGTGAT
Organism: uncultured bacterium; assembly: GCA_965371335.1. GTDB lineage: Bacteria > Acidobacteriota > Polarisedimenticolia > Gp22-AA2 > Gp22-AA2 > CBDUYA01. Next base: position 11,001 of record CBDUYA010000046.1, read on the forward strand.
GATCGTACGGTGTAAGAGGTAATCGCCAAGCCGCATTGCGATTCACCTTGCGGAAGACACGCCTTCCCGCAACACAATATGGTGCTTCGCGGGGGCGGGAGCAAATCGCCCCCCCGGGGGGGAGGGCCGGCCTTCCTTACAGGTGAACGGCCCGAATGGGTGGGCCCTCGGTTAAACTGCCACAATGAAGGAAGAGAAGCGGTCCGGACAGGGCGCCCGGCTGACCCTGCTGATCGTCACCGGAGTGACGGCGGCCGAGGTCCTCGTCATGATGAGCCCGTTCGCCGGGCTGTTCTACGCCACCATGGATATCGGCCCGTTCCGCTGGCTGTCGCACAGGCCCCTCACCGCCTGGCTGAACGGATTCTTCCTGAACCATGCGGTGGTCACCACCTCCCCGCTGCTGGAGTGGCAGCGGGAGATCAGTCTCTGGATGCTGCTGCTCGGTCTCGCCGGCTTCGCCGCGGCGGCGACGGTGGTGTACCGCAGCAAGGCGCGCGGGGGCGGAGTCGTGCGGCTTTCGCTTTACCGCTTTGTCCGTCATCCGCAATACCTCTGTCTCGCCGTCGCCGGATGGGGCCTGCTGAGCTCCTGGCCACGGTTCCTGCTGCTCGGCATCTGGGTGACGATGCTGTTTCTCTATGCCGGCCTCGCCCGCTTCGAGGAACGCCGCATGGAGGAGCGGTTCGGTGACGAGTACCGCAAGTTCGCCGCGCAACGGGGTTCGTTCCTGCCGGGCAGCCCGGTTCACCGCCTGTTCGAGGCGACCTTCGGCAGGCTGCGTCCCCGCCCGCTCGGCTGGGTTGCCGCCTGGCTCTGTGCCCTGGCGCTGGCGTTTTCCGGTGCGTTCGCGCTGCGCGAGGCGACGCGGCATGCCAGCTCGATCGTGGTGCCCGAGCAGGAACGGCAGGTGATGATCAGCGTCTGGCCTCAATCGGAAGCCTGGATCGAGGAGACCGTGCGCCTGGCGGCGCATGACAGCCGGGTCTGGGGACGGCTGCGGGTCAAAGGCGCGCGCTCCACGGTGGTGGCGACCATCCTGCCGCCCGGCTATCCGATGCGGGACATGTACTATGACGATGATCCGGAAGAGACCGAGATCGCCTCGCTACTAGGAGCCGGGGTCTATCTGCCGTTCCTCTACCGCTTTGCCGCCATGGGGAGGCCGCCGCAACCGGGCGACACCGTGCAGGTCGTCTACTCCATCGCCGGGAAGGCGTACAAGAGGAACCTCCCTCCGGCGGAGGCGCTCGATCCGGCGGTGCAGCTGACGCCGGCCGTGGTCGTCGACTACATCCCGTCGACGAAGAAGATCGTCCGCGTGCGCTTTCCCCCGCCGCGCAACGCGTGGGGCGCCGACGTGGTAATGCCGCTGTTCTGAGCGGAAACCGTCCCCGGCGCAAGAATCGCGTCTTCCCCCTGCCCTATCGCTGCTTCACGAACTCCGCCAGCAGGGTGCGGTCGTCGTCCAGGGTGACGTCCTTCGGCTCCATAGGGCTGAGAATCTGGATGTCCTGCTCCGCCTCGATCACCGGCCGGTACTGGGGAATGGTCTGCTTCTTGAAGTGGATGTGGATCGGCATCAGCACCCGCTTGACGTGCTCCTTGTCCTCCTGGGAGACATGCACGGTGATCAGAAACTTGCCGTCCGGACGCTTCTCCGACCGCCAGGTGTAGCGGAACTTCGGGATGCCGACGTCCCAGAACCACTGGTCGAAGAAGTAGGTGTAGTTGGCTCCGGACACCCGGTTGACCTCGGTCAGGAACTGCTCGGTCGAAATTCCGCGGTGACGGTACTTGTCCTGCACCGACCGCATTACCTCCATGTACTTCTCGTCATCGAGCTGGATGCGGAGCATGTGAAGGATGTACGGCCCCTTGTTGTAGAGCAGCTCGGTCCGATGGCGTCCGGCGTTCGGACCACGAAGGGTGCTGGCCGCCGCGATCGGGGCTTCGCGGTCGCAGTTGCCGGCCGCCTGGCGCCACTCCTGTAGCGTGCGCTGAAAGCGCTTCGGGCCCTGTAA
>CBDUYA010000047.1:0-12981 GCA_965371335.1 uncultured bacterium
GGCACCTGTGGGCGATGGTCTATCTCCTGCACGGCTACTTCGGGCGGGATGGCCGCGAGGAGGCGGAGACGCTGCTGGCGCGGCGCTCGGGGGACGCCGATCGACCGCGCATCCTGGAGGCATTCAACGCCCCGATCGACGATTGGTTGTCGTTCTACATGTTCACCATGTTCACTGATCGCGACGGCAAATACCAGCTGCTCGCGCTGGCGGAGAGCGGGTTCGACCCGCTGTCCCGCACCACCCGCTTCATGCTGACCGAGGAGGCGCACCACATGTTCGTCGGCGAGACTGGCGTGCGCCGCATTGTGCAGCGTGCCTGCGAGCTCACCCGCGAAGCGCCGGGCGGCGACGTGCGTGCCGCGGGAGGGATCGATCTGGCGACGCTGCAGAAGTACGTCAACTCCTGGTACTCGATCTCGCTCGATCTGTTCGGCGGAGAGATCTCCTCCAACGCCGCTGACTACTTCGCCGCCGGCCTGAAGGGCCGCGCCAACGAGCGCAAGTACGAGGACCATCTGGCGCTGGAGGGGAGCTATGACATGCAGGTGCCGGAGCATGGACGGCTGGTCTCACAGTCGGTGCCGCTGCGCAACGCCATGAACGAGATCCTGCGCGACGGATACGTCGACGACAACCAGCGGGGCGTCGACATGTGGAACAAGACGCTCGCCGAGGCCGGCCTCGACTTCCGGGTGAAGCTGCCGCATCGCAGTTTCAACAGAAACATCGGCATTTATGCCGGATTCCACGTCACGCCCGAGGGGGAGCCGATCTCCGAGGAGGAGTGGAACCGCCGGCGGGACGAGTGGCTCCCCTCTGGGCCGGATCGCGCCTACATTGCCAGCCTGATGAAGCCGGTGAACGAGCCGGGCAAGATGGCCAACTGGATCGCGACGCCGCCGCGCGGCATCGACAATAAACCGCTCGACTTCGAATACGTTCGTCTCGACTGAAGGTATTAAAGGCTTCCCGGCCGCCGGCTTTCAGGAACCGGACGGGCTGTCGGATCGAGTGCCGGGCGGACTGCCCGGCGGGCCTCCGGGCGAGCTGCCGGACGGCACGACCGGCGGCTCCGCCGGCGGGGTCAAAGACTGTGAGGGCGGTGGTTCGCTGCCGGGCTGTTGCGGCGGCAGTCCTCCGGACGGCTGCGGCTGTCCCCACGGCTCGTCCGATCCGAACTTGGTCAATAGAACGATGCCGACCGCGAGGAAGTCGAGGAACAGCGTCACCGCCCAGCCAAAGAGTGGAATCAGCCAGAGAATGGCATAGATGACGAATCCCCCCAGAACGGCTGGTAGATGCGAGAGTTCACGCTTGAAGAGATTCCGTCCGAGATTCTGCCCGATCAGCAGAAATATGGAAGCCAGGCCGACCCACTTGATCACCTTCATAGCGAAGCAGAGGGCAAGAGCCAGCGGGATCCCGATGAACGTGAAGAAGAGAATAATTCCCGCGACAGCGCTGCCCGCATAGGCCAGCACACCGGTCAGCAGGGCCCAGCCCCATTTTTCCGGGAGGGCCGATGCGATCCGCTCAAGACGCCTCGGAATGAGGGCCGTGACCAGGAGAATGGCGAGAAAGAAACTGGCGAGGATCGTCAACTGCACAAATACGATGAAGCAGACCAGCCCTCCCAGGCCCCCGGCTTCATGAAAGAAGGGCATGAACTGCATGAAGCTGATATTGATCACCTCGCCGCCGACCTGGCTGCCCGCTTCCCGCTTCATCAGCCAGCCGACGTTGACCAGATCGCCGCCAATGCGGGCCTCCGGGCCGATGCGGGTCTCGGACAGGACAGAGACGACCTGATCCTGCGCCGTGCCGTTCATCTCGAGCTTGCCGAGCACGACCACCACCTGGCCGGTGACCTCGCCGTCCACCCGGGCATCCCCCATGATCACCACGAGGTCGCCGTGGTGCGTCTCCCCTTCCAGCACGTGCACGTCGCCCGATATTGAGACGCTCGGTGCAGCGCCGGTAAGCAGCGGGACCGGCACGATCATGGGACTGAGGACCGCCTGCGTCACGCAGGCGAGGTTTGAGCAGGCGGCGGCCGCCACGAGGCCGGCGGCGAGGAGAGTCGTCCTCATCGGGATCCTCCAGGGAGCGATTCGTCACCCCTCGGGCCGGTGGCGGGGGCCGTCCGGCGCGCATGGGCAAAGAGATAAGTGCTGATCGCGATCGACAGCAGACCGGCGCCGGCCGCGAACAGACCGGCGCCGCGAATGAGGGGAGATGCCGCCACCGCGACGGTCCAGGCGCCGCGCAGAATCGCCAGCCCGGCGGTGCCGACCGACATGGCGAAACGATAGAGATAGTGGACTCCGATGCCGGCCAGACGCCCGGCCGGCTCCAGCATCGTCCATAGCAGCCGCACCCCCTCGTCCTCGCCGGCCACCATCATGACCAGGGCGGAGAGGAGGAAGACGAAGGCGGCGAAGCCGACCAACAGCGAGCCGGCCCAGGCGAGGCGGGGTGTGCCGCCGGTCATGTCATGCAGCCGCGGCATCGCCGGCTCGGCTGCGATCCGTGCCATGATGCGGGGCGCTACGTCGCAGGTGACGCTCTCTCCCCGCAGCGGCAACAGGAGATCCTCGACCCACTCCGCCCCGGGATCGACGCCGGAGGGGCGGAACAGCGCGCGCAGGTCCTTCATGAGGCCTCCCCGAAAGCGCCCGCAGGGGCGAGGGCCGGGTAGTGCCGCCGGATGATCTCCTTGAGCATGGCGCGGGCCCGGAACAGCCGCGACTTGATGGTCCCCTCCGGCAGATTCAGGACGCGCGCCACCTCCTCGATCGCCAGCCCCTCGACGTGCGCCAGGACGAGCGGAGCCCGGTAGTGTTCCGGCAGCCGTCCAAGCGCCTCGTGCAGGATACCGGCGCGCTCCCGGAGAGCGGCGGTCTGGTGGGGCGAAGGGCGATCGTCGGTCAGGGAGTCGGGAATCTCGTCCATCTGCGAGTCGTGGCGGTGCGCCCGGCGGCGATCGAGAGCGGTATTGACTGTGATCCGGTAGAGCCAGGTCGACAGGGCATTGTTCGGCCGGTAGCGTTTCAGGCTGCGAAACACCTTGTAAAACACCTCGTTACACACGTCCTCGACCTCCTGCCTCGGGGTCCCCATCCGCAGCGCCGCGGTGGAAACCAGCCGCTGATACCGGCGGACCAGGATCTCGAAGCGATCGACCTGCCCCGCCAGGACCTGCCGGACCAGCTCGATATCGGTGGGCTCCCGGGCCATCAAGCCTCCGCCGGTCCTGTGGGATTGTACCGGGGTGCCGCCTGCCAGGTTCCGGGGTATCGCGGTATTTCAGGCCCGAAACGGGCATGATGGGGGCCCCGGACAAGACATCATTCAGTGGTCGAGGTCAAGAAGGACGAGTCGAGGCTCTGACATTTCGTGCATCGCCTCACACGCCTGCTCCCTCCCCGGGCCGGCCCCCGGGTGCCGCCGTTGGGTCTGTGATCGACGCGGGTGGTCGGGACGCTGTTGACCATCAGGCCGCCGACGTGAAGGGTTTGCGCGGCCCGCCGAGTGCAACCCGCGCCTCCCCGGTCCCACGGCCGGTGCCGACTATACACCAGCGGGCCTCACCCCGGCCGGGCGCCGGAAGGGTGATATCATCGCCGCTCCGATGGCACGTTCAGAGGCCCAGTTGTCGTCGCGCACCGCATCCGCCGGGACGGAGATGGCTCGTTCGCTGAGCGCAGCGCAGGATTTCTGCGCCCGCCTGGTGCGGGGCCACTACGAGAATTTCCCGGTCGCCTCGCGGCTCGTCCCCGCCCGACTGCGGCCGGCCGTGCAGGCGATCTACGCCTTCGCCCGCAGCGCCGATGATTTTGCCGACGAAGCGGTCTTCGAGGGGGAGCGGCTGGAGCGCCTTGCTGCCTGGGGAGTGATGCTGGAGAATTGCTTCCGGGGACATGCCGATCACCCCGTCTTCATCGCGCTGCGAGCGGCGGTGGACCGGCACGGTCTCCCTCCGGATCCTTTCCGGGATCTGCTGCGCGCCTTCCGTCTCGACGTGGTCAAGACGCGGCATCCCGATCGGGCTTCGCTGCTCGACTACTGCCGGCTGTCGGCGAACCCGGTCGGTCGTCTCATCCTCCATCTCTTCGACCGCCGCGAACCCCGCCTGCTGGAATGGTCCGATGCTCTCTGCACGGCGCTTCAGCTGACCAATCACTGGCAGGACGTCGCCGTCGACATGGCGAAGGATCGCATATACCTGCCGGAGGATGCGCGCCGCCGGCACGGTGTGGGGGAAGAGGATCTCCGGCAGGGGCGGGCCACGCAGGGTTTCCGTGCCCTTATGAAAGAGGAGGTCGCGGGTGCCCGCGCCCTGTTCGACGCGGGACGCCCCCTGTGCGATGCGGTGCGCGGCCGGCTGCGCTGGGAGCTCCGGCTGACCTGGCAGGGCGGCCGCCGTATCCTGGAAAAGATCGAGCAGGTCGACTACGACGTCTTCACGCGGCGTCCGCGGCTGGGGACGGCGGACGCGCTGCGGGTTGCTCGCCGGGCGCTGATGTGGGCGAGCTGACGGGAGGCCGGCAGATGGCAGGACCGATCAGCCCATCGTCCGGATCCTCGTTTCACTATTCGTTCGGTCTGCTCCCGCGCCGGCAGCGTGACGGATTGGAAGCGCTCTATGCGTTCTGCCGTATTGTGGACGACATCGCCGACGACGGCGGCATCGGTCGGGAGAATGCGCTGGCCGAGTTGCAGCGCTACCGGGAGGAGATCGAGCGCTGCTACTCAGGCTCGCCGCAGCTGCCGGTGACGCGCCGCCTGGGGGAATTCATCGAGGAGTTCGGCATCCCCCGTCCGCCGCTCGAGGCCATCCTGGAAGGGGTCGAGATGGATCTCCACAAGACCCGCTACGCCGACTTCAGCCAGTTGCGCGAGTACTGCTGCCGGGTGGCGTCGGCCGTCGGGCTCGTCTGTATCGCCATTTTCGGCTGCCGGCACCCGCAAAGCCGTGACTACGCCATCGATCTGGGGATCGCCCTGCAGCTGACCAACATCCTGCGTGACCTGAAATCGGATGCCCGCCGCGGCAGGATCTACGTTCCTCTCGACGAGATGAAGGCGTGCGGTTATGACGAAGGCGAGCTGCTCTCCGGCGTGCGCAATGAAGCGTACCTGCGGCTGATGCGGATGCAGGTCGAGCGTGCCGATGGTCTCTTCGACCGGGCTGCCTCCCTCCTGCCGGAGACCGACCGCCGCAGGCTGCTGGCGGCCGAGGTGATGGGGGCGATCTACCGGCGCCTGCTGCGCCGCATCGAAGCGGATCGCTTCAGGGTCTTCGAGCGGCGGATCCGCGTTCCCCGCCTCACACAGTTCGGTCTGGTGTTGCGGGCCCGGGTGACCGGCCGCGTCGGCGGATGACCGCAGGCTCCCGGCAGGGCGACCGGCCCGACGTCATCGTGGTGGGAGGCGGTTTCGCCGGACTGGCGGCCGCCACCGCCCTGGCGGAAGAAGGAGCCCGCGTCCTGGTCCTGGAGGGACGGCCCTATCTGGGAGGCCGGGCCCGCTCGTGGCTCGATCCGGGGAGCGGGCAGGTGGTCGACAATGGCCAGCACCTCTTCATGGGGTGCTACCGGGAGACGCTCCGCTTTCTGTCCCGCCTCGGCACCGCCGACCAGCTCGCTCTGCAGCCGCGGCTGGCGCTGCACCTCATCGATCGCGGGGGAAAGACCGGCACCTTCTCCCTGCCGTCGCTTCCGGCTCCGTTCGATCGTCTCGCCGCTTTTCTGCGCTATCCCGGACTCGGAATGGCGGAACGATGGGGGCTGGCGCGGGTGGCGCGGGCGGTGCGGCGCGAGGCCCGGCGATCCGATGCCGCGCTCGACCAGCGAAGTGTTGCCACGTGGCTCGACGCGCTCCGGCAGACTGATGAGGCGAAGCGGCGCCTCTGGCATCCGATCGCGATCTCGGCCCTGAATGAGATGCCGGACCGGGCCTCGGCGGCGATGTTCGTGCCGGTCCTGCGTGAGGCGTTTCTGGGCGGGGTCGATAGTGCGCGTCTCGGCGTGCCGCGGGTCGGTCTCAGCGACCTGTACGCCGAGCCGGCGGCGCACTACCTGCGCCACCGGAGGTGCAGCGTCCGGCTGCGCAGCCCGGTACGCCGGATCCTGATCGAGGATCGACGGTGCGCGGGTGTCCTGCTCGCCGGGGGAGAGCGGGTTGCCGGGGGCGCGGTCATTCTGTCGGTTGCGCACAGCGATCTGGCGGAGCTGTTGCCTCCCGAGGCCGCGGCCGATCCGTTCTTTGCCGGAGCCCCGGCCCTCGAGTGGTCGCCGATCGTGTCGGTCTATCTCTGGTTCGGCGGCCCGGTGTTCGATCTCCCCTTCGCCGCGCTGGTCGACGGCATGTGGCACTGGGTTTTCGACCGGCGGGCGATCGGCGGGCGCGAGGGAGGGGCGCAGGGGGTGACCCTCGTCTGCAGCGCGGCCCGGCACCTCGTCGGACGGTCGATCGACTCGCTGGTGCGATCCGCTCTCGACGATCTGCACGCCTTCGTGCCGGAGTCGCGCCGCGCCGCGCTGCGCCGGTCGCTGGTGATCAAGGAGAAGCGGGCGACGTTTTCGCCCGCCTGCGGCACGAAGGCGCTGCGGCCGGCGCAGACGACCCCTTATTCCGGTCTCTATCTCGCCGGCGACTGGACGGCGACCGGGCTCCCGGCGACGATCGAGGGGGCGGTGCAGTCGGGACACGCCTGCGCCCGCCTGGCGGGCGATTCATGAGTGCCGGCATCGTCCTGATCCTCGCCGCCCTGCTGTTCTGGGTAGTCGGGGTGCACTTCAGGGCCCGGCGCTACTTCGATCGCCCGACGCTGGCGCGCAATCCCTGGTTCGATCCGATCGTCGCCACCCTGCGCTGGCTTCTGCTGGCGGCAGGTCTGATCGTTCTGGTGCGCTCATCTCCGCCCGCCGCGGCGGCGGCCGCGGCGATCCTGACGGCGGGGTGGGGGTACCGGCGCCTCATTCGCAGCGTGGCGTTCCGGCGCTGGCTCATGCGGCGCGATTTCGCCGCTGCTAGGCAGAACAGCCCCGACCTGCCTGATCGGGAGATTCTGCTCCGGCTGGTCATGCAGAGTCACCCGGGCTGGGGTGAAGAGCTGATCGAGCAAATGGTGCACGACCACCCGAAGGTCGATCGGCTGGCGCGGATGGTTGCCAAAATGGAGCGGGGCTTCCGCGGGGTCCGGTGATACGCACCCGGCCGGCGGCGGTCTCTCAGGGCAGGAGCGGAACGATCGCGTCCTGCACGATGGTGGTCACCTCGATCGAGCCCTCACCCATGTAGACGTCGATCTCGCTGCGCACGCCGAATTCCTTCAGGTAGATGCCGGGCTCGATCGAGAAGCCGGTGCGCGGAATGAGCTGACGGTCATCAATTGTCTCGAGCCCGTCGACGTTGCAGCCGTTGCCGTGCACCTCAAGGCCGATGCTGTGCCCGGTGCGGTGCAGGAAGTCGTCACCATAGCCGCGCGCGCGGATATGCTCCCGGGAGACATCGTCGACCTCGGAGCCGCGGATCGGCCTCCCAGCCGCCACCCCCTCCTTCATGAAGGAGACGGCGGCGTCGCGCGCCCCGGCGACGATCTCCCAGATCTCCCGCTGGCGTTCGGGAACCTTCGCTCCCAGATAGCTCATCCAGGTGATATCGGCCCAGATCGATCCCTCGGCCTCCTCCCGGCACCACAGGTCGGTCAGCAGGAGATCCCCCTTGCGCAGCGGTGCGCTTCCCTCGGGTCGCGGCTCGTAATGAGGGTTGCCGGCATTCGCATTGACGGCGACGATCGGCGGATCGTAGAACAGCTTGCGGGCGCGGAACTGCTCGCCCATGAACTGCTGCACCGTGTACTCGTCGATGGCGCGCCCGGCGCCGACCGCCCGGGCCACCTCGTCGAAGGTGGCGTGCAGCACCTCCTTGAGCCCCTGCGCCGCGCGGCGGTGCGAGGCGAGGCCCTCGGCCGTCCAGCGGGCCTCGATGAACTGCACCAGGTCGGCGCTGCTGACCACCTCCGGACCGGCGGCGCGCACCATCTCGATTGTCCCGGCATCGACCCGGGAGACGTAGGGGTTGGCGCCGCCCGGGGCGTACTCCATCGCCACCCGCTTCACGCCGGCAAGGATCTCGCCGAGCTTCTTGCATAGTTCATGGTAGCCGACGAAACGCACTCGCCGCCCCGGCAGATCGGCGAACAGATGGGCCTCGATCGCGTGATGCAGCCAGATCGGTTCTCCCTCGGCCGGGACGAGCCCGAACCAGCGGCGGGTCGCGAAGCGGTCCGCAGCGAGGCCGGCGACGTGCCGCGCCACCGGAGTGGACCCGTGAAAATCATAGAGGAGCCAGGCCTCGAGGCCGAGCTCTTTCAAGCTCGTCTGGATTGTCTGTGTGTTCATGGCCGATACGCTATCACAGGAGCGGGAGAGAATGAATCCCGGACGTCAGGGCGGCCAGATCCGCAATCGCAGCAGAAGCGTGGTGAGAACTGCGGGTCAGGGGCAGGAAAGACCGGCGCGCGGCTGTCCCGCCGAGTCGTCGCCGAGCGTCCCCAGACCGGCGGCGCAGTTGTTCTGCCCACGGATGAGGTAGATGAACGCGCCCCCCAGGGGGGGGTCGGCCAGGTCGGTGGCGGTGGAGTTCGGGCCGTCGCCGGTCTCCAGACAGATCGCCCCGTTGACGAAGTCGCTCATGTCGATGGAGCGGACGATGTCGTAGAGCATCCCGGCGGGAAGCCCGCCGACGGCCAGTTGCGGCCAGTCGAGCGTCGTCGTTCCGCCGCCGCCGCCGATGTGGGTGAGAAGAACGCCGGTGACCTCACCCGGGGTTCCCCACGCGGCCCCGTCCGCATCGTTGCAGTCGCCCTGGCACTCGGAGAGGCCATCGCCGTCGTCGTCGCCCTCGTTCAGGCCGGTGAGGAGCGGCCAGTTCGGATCATTGCAGTCGTTGTTGAGGCCGTCGCAGATCTGCGCCGCCCCCGGGAAGACGTTCGCGTCGCTGTCGAGGCAGTCTCCCTCCGCGATCGACAGGCCGTCGCCGTCGACATCCTCCGCCATACCGTCGCAGTTCTCATCGACCGTATTCCCCCGCACCTCGGACGCGCCGGGGTTGATCAACGGGTCGAGGTCGTTGCAGTCTCCTTCGGCCTCCGAGACCCCGTCGCCATCGACGTCTTCCGCCACGCCGTCGCAGTTCTCGTCGATAGCGTTGCCCCGCACTTCTGCTGCCGCTGGGTTCACGGCTGGGTCGGTGTCGTCGCAGTCGACGTCGGCGGTGAACCCGTCACCGTCACCGTCCTGACAGGCGTCGCCGGTGCCGTTGCGGTCCCCGTCGGCCTGCCTGGGGTTGAAGACCACCGGGCAATTGTCGCAGACCGTGCCGACGTTGTCGAAGTCCTGGTCCTCCTGCCCGGCGTTCGGAGCGAGCGGGCAGCTGTCATCGATATCGATCACGAGGTCGGAATCGGTATCGAGGCCGAGTGGCGCGCAAAACGCCGGATTCGACCGTGGCGTGCCGTCGCTCGAATCACCGATCCCGCCGTTGCCGCAGCGGCTGGTCCCTCCCACGACGTAGACGTACGCGACGTTGAGTGGCGGGTCGTCGACGTCTAGGATCGAGTTGTCCGGCGACTCGGATATGAAGCAGGCGAGGCTTGGCAGGAAGTCCTCTCCCGGGCCGGGGCCGAGGGTGCCGCGATAGATGTGATAGGAGTTGGACTGCATGATCTGCAGCCATCCGATCTCGATCGAAGTGCCCGCCTCCGCCCGCGCCGTATCCCCCACATCTTCGGGGAGCAACTGGATCGAGTTCACCAACGGGGCGCAGTCGAGCGTATCGTCGACCAGGTCGTTGTCGTCGTCCAAATCGACGCAGTCGTCCAGGCCGTCGCCGTCGGTGTCGGGGAAGCCATCGTCGATCAGATCGTTGCAATCGTCGTCGATGGCGTTGCAGACCTCGGGGGCGCCGGGATAAACGTCGGGATCGGCGTCGTCGCAGTCGACGCTCGACGGGAAGCCGTCGCCGTCGCCGTCGGGATTGGTGCCGGCAAGCTCGTACGCTCCCATGTCGATGATCGACGATCCGTTGTCGTCTCCGTCGGCAATGCGCGGGTTGCCGTCGAGATCGAGTGTGCCAACGACGCTGTTGTCGCCGGCGTCGATCGCCGGGGAGGTTGTCGGCAGGCGGAAGTCCACGTCCGCGGAGGCGGCGACGTCCCAATTGGCGATCAGCTTGAACGCCTCGGAACCGGCCGGCAGCGCCGGGGTGAAGGTCAGGACACCGGTGGTGGTGTCGACCTCAGTGATGGTGCGCAGTACGCCGTCGTCGTTGTATTCGATCACCTGGTTAGCGATGTAACGCGAGGCATCGAGGACCTCGACAGTGATCGTATTGCGGCTCGTCACCGTCACGTCGGTGAACAGCGGCGCGCTGCCGAACAGCGGGTCCTGGGAGATGTTGCCGGCCATCGCCAGGAAGTCGAGGGCGGTGAAATCCCCTGCGATGTTGTTCGCGGTGGACGGCATCCTGATGTTGTTCCACGCGTCGCTGTGGGTGATGATCGGGTAGCTGTCGATGCTGTAGATTCCTGCTCCGACCCCGTCGAGGTTGATAGTGTTTCCTGTGATCAGATTGTTAGTGAGACTGATCTCGGGCGGCACCTGGGGGATCAGCGCCCGCATGTTGATCGCGCCCCCGTAGTTCGCGTAGTAATACCCGCTCGGAGTGCTGGTCTCGTTAAGGGTGTTGCCGACGATGGTATTGCTGGTGATCTGGATGCTCGACTGAAGAGTATCGATAGCGCCGCCGAACAACAGCGCCGAGTTGCCGTAGATGAGGTTGTCGGAGATCAATACCTCTTCATAGGCCTCGATGCCGCCGCCGCTGTGCGAGGCCCGGTTGCCGATCATGCTGTTGCGGATGATCTTCGCCCCGAGCGCTCCGTCGATGCGGATCGCGCCGCCCTTGCCGATCTGCCCGCCGGCGAAGTTGTCGATGAAGAGGTTCCCTTCGATCCGTGGGCGCGAATTCATGCCGGAAAAAGGGCCGAGGACGTAGATCCCTCCGCCCAACCCGAATGATACCTCCTGTCCACTAAGGGGCGGAGGGTCGACGATGTTGTTCATGATGGTATTGCCGGTGATTACCGACAGGCCCTCCTCGATGTAGATACCGCCACCGGCGTAGTCGTCGCGAGGACCGGTCACCACGTTATCGCGGATCACGTTGTTGCTGACGACGGCGTCACCGACGATGAACACCCCGCCGCCGCCGATCAGTGTGGAGCGAGTCTCACCACTCCCGCCGGTGATGGTGCAGCCGTCGATCGAATAGTTGGCCCTCGACCGGCCGGTTCCACCGGAGGCGAAGACGACGGTGCTGCGGGCGAATCCGGTGCCGTCGATGGTGACGGTGACGGGGCTGTCGCACCGCACGTGGATATCGGGAAAGACGAAGATGCGCTCACCGTAGTAGCCGGGCGCAACGTCGATCGTCGCCTCGGTGGCGGTGGCAGCGTCGATCTGCGCGTTGGCGTCGTTGATGGCGGCCTGGATGGTGGGGTATGGATCGGTCTGGCTGCCGCACCCGGAGGCGCAGGGGCTGTCATCATCGACGTGCAGGGTGATCGGTCCGGAGGCGTAAACATAGTGGACGACCACGAGGAATGCGATCGCTACGATGGCGCCGGCCCCGACGGATTCTGGAATGCGCGTCCAGCCGAGTTTCATGGACGTTCGATAGTGACTTCGAGCCTGCCAATCGGGGGAGAAGATGCCGCGGACCGCGCCCAGCGAACTGGATCACAAACGGACGGCCCTGCCACCTCTTCCTCCGATGTGATCCGTAGCCGACCACCCTCACCGGGGCAGCCTGTACGCGCACTTAGATACCGCTAAACCACCGCTTGTCAAGAAGATTGTCGATGTCGTTACAGCAACCGGGGTGTCCTGCTTGTCGTCTGTCACCTGATCCTGGGGGAGGCGTGTCCGTCAGGGGGATCGGACCGCGAATCGTGCTAATCTTACCCAGATCTTGCTTGACGGCCCCCCCGTTTGACGGTAAATTCCGGCCGATTCTGAGTAGTTTCTCAGGCGGCGTTAGTCTGTGAATGCAAGTAGCTATTAGCCCATAAACCCCTTACTTTTTAGACGTTTCGTGGCGCGTTGAAGTCGACGGGAGGGATTCAAGCATGAAGAAGAGCTTGCTGGCGTTGCTGGTCGGTGTCGCGCTGGTCATCCCGGTGGTCGCGGCGACCGGCAATGCGGCGGAGAAGGTGAATGCGGAGACGGTTGGCGCTTTCGCGGTCAAGCTGGCGGCGGCGCTTGGGACGCCGGCCGCGAGCGAGCAGGGGGCGGTCGCGTCGCTGCGCTCCGCCGGAGTCAATCTGAAGGCCGATCTGAGCACCCGGCTGACCGAAGCCGAGGCGGCCCGCATCCTCTCCGATCTCGGCGTGAAGGTAGCCGCTCCCAGCAGCCCGTCGAACGAGGTGAGCAGCGGAAAGGCGAGCCAACTCGCCGCCGCCGCCGGTCTCTCGTTGTCGGCCTCTCTTGGGGTCGAGTTTTCCGCCAATGACCTGCCGGTGCAGTGCCTGCTGGAAGACAACCACGGCCAGTGTATGGGCTGCTGCAAGCCGGCGCTCGGTTTCGGCGAGGGAGACACCGGGAAGATCTCCAAGTTCTGCGCCCAGTTCTGCAGGAACGTACAGGAGCCTCCGCCGAGCGACGAGGAGCCGATGCCGTAAGCAATACCCCAATAACGAACAAGACGAAGAGCGCCCCGTCCGGCAATGGCAGGGGCGCTCGTTTTTTAGGGCCGTATGCCGCTTCGAGCTTACCGGCTCCATGCAAATCTTCCTTGACGGGTTGACCACTTGATCGTAGATTTTGGCTGGTTATCAAAGAGAAAGCGAGCGGTCACCAACGAATGGTCTGCTCGGCGGCAGGCGCGGGCGGCGGAGCGGTGGGGAGGGGG
>CBDUYA010000048.1:0-12924 GCA_965371335.1 uncultured bacterium
CAACTGCCCCGGACAACGGGCAGTGAACCGGCCAGCAATAAGGGCCGCTCCAACCGGAGCGGCCCGATGACGAGCAACCTGTCATGCGAATGGTGGCCGGGACATCAGAGCTTGCGGACGTTCGCCGCGGCCGGCCCCTTGTCGCCCTGTTGAATCTCGAAATCGACGGCATCGCCTTCCTGGAGAGAGCGAAAGCCCTCAGTCTGGATGGCCGTATGATGGACGAAGACATCCTTGCTCCCATCGTCCGGCGTGATGAAACCGTACCCTTTGGAATCGTTGAACCACTTCACCTTACCTGTCGCCATCCGCCTCGACCTCCAGAAGCCATGGAATCGCCCGGCCGGCCGACGCCACATCTGGCGCGGTTAGCTTCTGCTCCTGCTACCAAGGATCCCAATCTCCTGCCGCTGTCCAATGCCCCGTCTCCGATCCCATGTCACATGCGGCCACCGTTGCATCCCGGCTCGCGACGTTGCTCGCCGGTTGAATAATCCCGTATTCGCTCTCCCCGCGCCTTGCGATCCGGGCGCCGCGGGAGGCGTTCATTCGGACGGACGCACCGCCCGCAACGCATTGCGAGTCAGGATTCGGGTCATGTCCTTCCGCCAGCGGACGACGAAGTCGGTATTATCGACCGGCTTGGATCGTGGCCAGGCGAGGCGGGCCGCCTCGTGGACGGCCTCGTCGCTGAAGGGTCGCCCCACCAGCGCAGCCTGCGCCTCGGTTGCCTCGACCGGAGCCGACGCGACCGCGCCCAGCCAGATGCGCACGTCGGCGGCGACTTTCCTCTTGAAGCGCGCCTGCACCGCCACCCCGAGGACCGGGAAGTCGAACGCCCCTCTGCGGCGCAGCTTCCGGTAGGCGCTTCGCCATCCCCTTGCCGGGGGAAGATCGATGGACGTGAGGATCTCGTCCTTCCGCTTGTTAAGGTATTCGATACCGTCACGACGGAAGAATTCCCGCGCCAGGACCGTCCTGCGGCCCCGTGCGGACATGAGCCGCAGACGGGCATCCATGGCGCAGAACACCGGCGCCGTATCGCTGGAGGAGACGGCGAGGCAGACACTGCTGCCTGGTGCGACCCAGCAGATCTCACCGTCGCACTTCATGCAGAAATTGATCGCCCGCCGCCACTCGTAGTTCTGGTTGTAGTAATTGCAGCGCGTATCCAGACAGATGTTCCCGCCGATGGTCCCCATATTCCGGAGCACCGGGGTCGAGATGGTACGAATCGCCTCATGCAGCCCCGGGTAGCGCTTTCTGATGACCGCGTTTTCCTCCAGATCGGTCAGCGTCGTGCACGGGCCCACCGACAGCCCGCCGCCGGCGCGCGCCTTCACTCCTCTCAGCGTATCGACGGCACGCAGACTGATCACGGTGCGCGGCATCTGGTGTCGCCGTTTCATGTTGGGATAGAGATCGGTGCCCCCCGCCACGATCATCGCCTGTGGCCCTTCCTTCCTGAGAATGGCGGCCGCCTCGCGAAGCGTGCGTGGTGCGTGGTAACGGAACTTCGGCAGCCGCATCATCGGCGCGGTCCCCCAACCGGCTTCGGCGCTTCAACCGCCCGCCCCGTGCCCCCCTCCGCCGGCGTCGGAACCGTGATCGGCGCGGGCCATTCGCAGTGCGGTACGCGAGTCGGACCGTGCCTCCGATTGGGCGAAGCGAGCGCCTTCACGATCTTGTCGGGGGTGATTGGCACTTCATCGATCCGCACCCCGACGGCGTCGTGGACGGCGTTGGCGACGGCAGGCGGAATCGGCAGCAGCGGCCCCTGCCCCACCTCCTTCGCTCCGAACGGGCCGTTCGGGTCGGGGTCCTCAATCAGATAGGTCAGAACGTCCGGCATCTCCATGGTTGTCGGGCTCTTGTACTCGAGCATCGATGGGATCTTGTGCACGCCATTGCGGTTGGCCCGGAACACCTGCTCTTCCATGAGGGCTTCGCCGAGTCCCATGTAAACGCTCCCCTCCACCTGGCCGACGACGAGGACGGGGTTGATACATTGACCGACGTCGTGGGCGATGTGGACCTTCTCGACCCGGGTCCACCCGCTTTCCGGATCGACCTCCAGCTCAACCACCGCCGCGGTGTAGCTGTAGGCCGGCGAGGGGCCGACCCCGGCGCCCTTGTAGCGGCCGGCCGAAGGCGGCGGGCTGTACGATCCGACCGTCCCGATGGTCCCGAATCTCGCCTCCGCTGCCTGCACCGCCTGCGCGAACAACAGGCCCCGACCGGGAGCCTCCGCATCGAACACCCGCCCAGCCGCACAGACGATGCGGGCGGCCGGAACCTCCAGCTTCTCCCCGGCGGCGCGGGTCAGAAGATCCCGCGCCCGCTCGGCCGCCTGGATGGCGGCATTTCCCATCATCAGGGTAACGCGGCTGCTGTAGCTGCCGAGATCGACCGGGGTCAGGTCGGTGTCGCCGAACACCACCCGGATGTCATAGGGATCGATCCCGAGCACCTCGGCGATCACCTGGACCAGGACGGTGTCGGAGCCCTGTCCAATATCGATCTCCCCACAGAACACCGTGACTCCGCCCCCCCGGTCGAGCTTCAACTGCACCCCGGTATGTGGCATGTTGTTCCAGTAGATCGGCAGTCCGGCGCCGCTCAGGTAGCTGCCGCATGCCAGCCCGATCCCATTGCCCACGGGCAGGCGGCCGTGCCGTTCCCGAAACCGCGAGCTCTCGACCACTTTCTCGATGCAGCGTCCCAGACCCATTGAGCCCACCCTCAGGTAGTTCGCCGTCAGCGAGTTGGGCGGAACGAGGTGGCGCAATCGCAGCGTGGCCGGATCGATTCCCAGCCGCTCGGCGATCCGATCCATCTGGATCTCCAGCGCAAAGCGGGGCTGCGGGGTCCCGTGGCCCCGCTTCGGACCGCAGGGGGGTTTGTTGGTGAAGCAGCGGACCCCCCGAAACCTGTAGTTCTCGATCGGATAGGTGACCGTTTGCAACGCCCCGGTGTAATAGGTGCTGGCGATGCCGTACGAGCCGTAGGCACCGCCGTCGAGGAACGACCTGAAGTCCATGGCGGTGATCGACCCATCCTTCCTGGTGCCTGTTCTGACCCGCATGAGAACGGGGTGGCGGCCCCGGTGGCAATAGAACACCTCTTCGCGGGTCAGCGCGATCTTGACCGGCCGGCCGGTCTTCAGGGCCAGCTTCGCCACCACGATCTCGTGATTGAACGGATCGCTCTTGCCGCCGAAGCCGCCTCCGTTCGGGCAGGCGATGACCCGGATTCGTGGCGGCGGCATCTCAAGAACCTTGGCGAGCGCCCGATGGACGTAGTGAGGCGTCTGGGTGCTCGACCAGAGCGTCAGCTTGCCGTCGGGGTCGACCGCCGCCAGGGCAGCGTGCTGCTCCAGCGCGAGGTGGGTGTTTCCTTCGTAGTAAAAGGTATCCTCGAAGATCTCCTCGGCCTCCGCGAACCCTTTCTCCACGTCACCGAACTCGAGAGCGACCCGCTTGTGGATGTTCCCCTCCTCTGCGTAGTCATGAAGCCTCGCCCCCGATCCGTTCAGCGCCTCTTCCAGCGACATCACCGGCTCGAGGGGTTCGTAATCGACCTCGATCGCATTTATGGCCTCAAAGGCGACATCCTCGTCGATCGCCGCGACGGCGGCGACCGGGTCGCCGACGAAACGTACGTGATCGAAACAGAGGGCGTGCTCGTCCTGGCTGACCGGCAGGATGCCGAACGGGATCGGCATCTCCTGACCGGTGAGCACCGCCAGGACACCCGGCATTGCCTCTGCCCGGGAGATATCGACACCCCTGATACGGGCGTGCGGCACGTGCGACCGGTAGATCCTGCAAAACAGCATGCGGGGCAGCACGATGTCGTCGGCAAATTTGAGCGCTCCGGTACACTTGGACAACCCGTCAATCTTGCGGACCGGCGTGCCGACGACACGAAGCGGAGCCGCTCGCCCGGATCCCGGCTTAGCGGCCACGCAACACCTCCGCCGCCGGCCGCGCGTGCGGATCCTTCCGGCGCCGGGCGGCCAGCTCGATCGCCTCGTAGATCTTGAGATACCCGGTGCAGCGGCACAGATTCCCCGACAACGACTCGCGGATTTCCTCGCGCGAAGGCTTGGGGCGCCGCTCCAGAAGCTCGGCGGCGACGCACAGGATTCCCGGCGTGCAGTAGCCGCACTGAGCCGCCCCCAGTTCCGCGAACGCCATCTGCAGCGGGTGCGGCCGGGGACCGTCGGCCAGCCCCTCGACGGTGACGATGGGGCGGCCTTCGCACTCGATGCCGAGCACGAGACAGGAGAGCTGCGGCCGCCCGTCGATCAGGACCGTGCAGGTGCCGCACTCACCCAGTTCACAGCCGTGCTTCGTCCCGGTCAGGCCGAGATCCTCTCGCAGCACCTCGAGCAGCGTCTTGTGTGGCGCAATAGCGGCCTCAACCCTCTCGCCGTTCACGAGCAGCTCAATGTGGGCATGGGATAGGCGCCGTGCGGTGCGGTCCCCGGTCCCGGCTGGTCGCCGCCGGCTCGAGGCCCGGGGCCGCTTCCTGCTCTTTCTCCCTTTCATCGCATCAACCCCCGCACGAGATATCCCACAAACGAATCGGCGATCGCCTCCGGCGACCGGCTGCCGTCGGCGCGGAACCAGCGAGCCGACCAGTTCACGGCCCCGAGAATCGCCAGACTGACGAGCTTCTCATCGCAGGGAGCGAACCGCCCCCGTCGCACCCCCTCACGGACGATGGACCGCAGGACGCGCTCGTATTCATCGCGCTTGGCGATGATGCGCCGCAGGCGGGGCCGCGGAATGGCGTGAAATTCGATGTGTCCGGCCGAGCCGTGCAGTTCGTCGAGCATGCAGAGCATCTGGGTCCGGATCAGATCCCGTATCTTCTCTTCCGGCCCGACGCGCCTCCGGCGAATCCGGCGCGCCTGGCGCAGCAGGACGTCGAGGGAATAATCCTGGCAGAAATACAGGATCTCCTGCTTGTTGCGGAAGTAGTAGTAGAGGTTCCCCGGCGTCATCCCCGTCAACCGGGCGATGTCGCGCACGCTGGTGGCCGCGTAGCCGCGATCCCGAAACGCCACCGCCGCGCCGCGCATGATATCGAGCTTGCGGCGCAGCGCCTTGGCGCCCGGCGATCGGTCCATGGCCGCCGGCATAATTGATCGCTCGTTCAAATATGGAACCATTGTTCAAATTAAAGCACCGGCCAGGGGCTCTGTCAAGGCAACCCGCCGATTCGATCGACTTCGATTATCATGGGCGGGAAACGGCGCTCGGCCTCGACCGGCCGCGGACCCGTCCCGAAGGAGTCGACATGGTGGTTCTATCGAAAATCTATACCAGGACCGGCGACCGGGGGACGACCGCACTCGGCAACGGTCGCCGCGTCAGAAAAGACCATTTGCGGATCGTCGCTTACGGCGTGGTGGACGAACTGAATTCCGTGCTCGGCCTCGCTCTCATGGGAGGGATCGAGGCGGAGGGCACCGCCGTGCTGCGGACGGCACAGAACGACCTGTTCGATCTGGGTGCCGATCTCTGTCTCCCCGAAAAGGCCGGCCGCGGGAAAACGCGCCCGCCACGGTCCGCCCCGCTGCGCATCACGGCCGATCACGTGGAGCCTTTGGAGAAGGCGATCGACCGATTCAACGCCTCTCTGCCGCCGTTGAGGAGCTTCGTCCTGCCCAGCGGCTCCCCCGCGGCAGCGTGGCTTCACCTCGCCCGAACCGTCTGCCGCCGCGCCGAGCGTGCCGTGGTCGCTCTCTCCAGACGCGAGCGGGTGAACGAGCACGCGCTCATCTACCTGAACAGGCTTTCCGATTTGCTGTTCGTCATGGCACGAAGGGCCAATGCCGGCGGGCACGCGGACGTGCTCTGGGTGCCGGGCGGCAGCCTGTCAGCGCAGCGGTGATGGTCAGTGCTGGCAGCGGGCGCAGTAGAAAGTGCTGCGCCCCCCCTGGACGATCCGCCTGATGGTGAAATCGCAGCGTCCACAGGGGTCCCCCTCGCGATCGTAGACGCGCAACGCGACGGCGAAGTAGCCTGCTTCACCATCGGCATTGCGGAAATCCCGCAAGGTCGTTCCTCCGGCCCGGATCGATTCCCTCAGGACCTCCCGCAGAGCGGTTGTCAGGCGTTCCCAGCCGGCCCTTCCGATGCGTCGCACCTGACGCCGGGGATTCAAGCCGGCCCGGAACAGTGTCTCGCTTGCGTAGATGTTGCCGACTCCGGCAATGGCCCGCGTGTTCATGAGGAA
Organism: uncultured bacterium; assembly: GCA_965371335.1. Classification (GTDB taxonomy): domain Bacteria; phylum Acidobacteriota; class Polarisedimenticolia; order Gp22-AA2; family Gp22-AA2; genus CBDUYA01. The sequence continues at coordinate 6,250 of CBDUYA010000048.1, forward strand.
GTTCTTCACCGGGATCCGGCGTTTCCGCGTGGCGCCGAACAGTGATTCACCGGTCAGGACCGGGTCGAACGGCTCCGGCCCCAGATCGCGAAGGAGCGGGTGCGCCTCCAGCCGGTCGGTGCGCACAACGCGCATCAGCCCGAAGCGCCGCGCATCGGCGAAGCGCAGCTGGCGTCCGTCGCCGAGGGCGAGCACCACATGCTCGTGCGGCTGGCGCGGCCGGCTGCGATCAGACACCCACAGCCGGCCGGTCATGCCGAGATGAACGAGCAGCGTCAGCCCCGCGTCGGTGTCGAGCAGAAGATACTTGCTGCGCCGCCGGATGCCGGTGAGCGTCGCACCCCGCAGCCGGGCCATGTCGCGCCGCACCACCGGTTCACGCAGGCGGCGTACCCGCACCTCGATCCCGGTCACCTGGCGTCCGCGGATCAGAGGATCGAGCCCGCGGCGGATCGTTTCGACCTCCGGAAGCTCTGGCATCTAGGTCTCCGAAGTCCGGTTACATTCGGCCGCCGCGACATCCCGGCTCGCTGCGTTGCCCGTCGGTCGAATATTCCGGATATTCGCCCTCCTCGCGCCTTGCGCGCCGGGCGCCACGGCGGCCTCGGTGTTGACACGACCTCGGAGACGGGACACTCGATCGCTGAGATCGCCCGGGCGGCGCGGCGGGACGCGCCGCGCCGCACCGTCACGTCGGTTAGCCGGTCGGTGGACCGGGTTCGGCTCCCGGCCCCTCCCGGCGGCGCAGCAGATTCAGCGCCGACCCCGCCCGGAACCAGGCGATCTGCTCCTGATTGAGTGTATGCTGAAGATCAATATGATCGACGGTGCCGTCATCGTGATGCAGGATGGCCGTCACAGGAATCCTGGGAGCCAGGTCGCGCAGGTTCGCCAGCGTGACCCGGTCGGCCGCCCTCACCTTGTCGTAATCGGCCGGATCGACGAAGGTCATGGGCAGCACTCCCTGCTTCTTGAGATTGCTCTCGTGAATGCGTGCGAAGCTCCGCACGATGATGGCCGCCGCACCGAGGTAGCGTGGTGACATGGCGGCGTGCTCGCGGCTGCTTCCCTCTCCATAATTCTCGTCGCCGACCACCACCCATTTCTTGCCGGCGGCCTTGTAGGCGCGGGCCACCTTCGGCGTCTCGCATCCCTGCTCTCCCGATAGCTGGTCGAGGGTCCTTCCCCGTTCCCCGGTGAACGCGTTCACCGCACCGGTGAACATGTTGTCGCTGATGCGATCGAGATGACCGCGAAAGCGCAGCCAGAATCCTGCCGGCGAGATGTGGTCGGTCGTCGTCTTGCCGCGCGTTTTCACCAGGAGCGGCATCTCCACGAAGTCGTGATCGGCGTAGCGATCGAACGGATCGAGGATCTGCAGGCGATCGCTTCCCGACGACACCTCGATGAGGACGGCAGCCGGGTCGTCGGCCGGCGCCACGTAGCCGGCGCGGGACATAACGAACCCCTCCTCGGGGAGGTCCGGAGCGGATCGCGGCGCGGCCAGCCGCCAGGCGCCCTTGTCACCGTCGATCTCATCGCTCAGCGGATTGAAGGAGAGACGGCCCGCCAGCCCGTAGGCCATCACGATCTCGGGACTGCCGATGAATGCCATAGTCTCGGGATTGGCGTCGTTGCGTCCCGGAAAGTTGCGGTTGAACGACGTGATGATGCTATTGCGCTCTCCCTTCTTGATCTCGTCACGGCGCCACTGTCCGATACACGGTCCACAAGCGTTGGCAAGAACGGTGGCTCCCACCGCCTCAAGCGTCGCCATCTGCCCATCCCGCTTGATCGTCTCGAAGATCTGCTCGCTCCCCGGACTCACCAGCAGGGGCACGGCCATGCGCGCCCCCCGGGCGCGTGCCTGCTCGGCCACGTCGGCCGCGCGGCAGATATCCTCATAGGAGGAATTGGTGCAGCTGCCGATCAGGGCGACCGAAATTGGATCGGGATAATCGTGCTCCCTCACCGCGTCGGCCATCTTAGAGACGGGGCGCGCCAGATCGGGGGTATGCGGGCCGACCAGGTGCGGCTCGAGGCTGGAAAGATCGATCTCGATGACCCGATCGAAGAATCGTTCCGGGTTCTGTTCAACCTCGGGATCGGCGCCGAGCAGGTGCCGGTTGTCACCGGCGAGATCGGCCAGCGCCTCGCGCTCCGTCGCTCTCAAGTACGCCTCCATCCGCTCATCGAACGGGAACATCGACGTGGTCGCTCCCAGCTCCGCCCCCATGTTGGTGATCGTTCCCTTACCGGTGCAGCTGATGCTGCGAACCCCTGGTCCAAAATACTCGATGATGCGGTTGGTCCCACCCTTGACCGTCAGGATGCCGAGAAGGGTGAGGATCACATCCTTGGGAGCGGCCCAGCCGGACAGCGAGCCGGTAAGCCGAACGCCAACCGTCTCCGGATAGAGCACCTCCCAGGGGAAATCGGCCATCACGTCGACCGCATCGGCGCCGCCGACCCCGATCGCCCCCATGCCGAGGCCGCCGGCGTTCGGCGTGTGTGAATCGGTGCCGATCATGAGGCCGCCCGGGAAGGCGTAACGCTCCAGAATGATCTGATGGATGATTCCCGCGCCGGGCTGCCAGAATCCAATTCCGTAGCGGGCGCTCGCCGCACGCAGGAAATCGTAAACCTCTCGATTCTCGTCCAGGGCGACCTGCATGTCATCCGTGGCCCCGGACCGAGCCTGAATCAGGTGGTCGCAGTGCACCGTGGTCGGCACGGCCGCCCGGTCCCGGCCCGCCTGAATGAATTGCAGGAGCGCCATCTGGGCCGTCGCATCCTGCATCGCCACCCGGTCGGGGCGCAGCATGAGATAGCTGCGGCCCGGCTCCAGCGCCTGGTGCTCGGGATCGTTCAGGTGCCCCAGCAGGATTTTGTCGGCCAGGGTGAGAGGCCGCTTGAGCCGGCCCCGCACGATCTCCAGGCGACGCGACATCGCTTCATACACCCCGCCCACGAACTCGGCTGTACTGTCGATGGTCTGCATGCGCGTTCTCCGACAATGAGTATAGCGGACCCGGACGCCGGATGCACTCCGCGAGGACACGCGTCAGGGAGGCCAGATTCGCGGCCGCAGCAGAAGCCCGGTGAGGAATGCGGGCTGGTACGGTTGTGAAGCTCGGGCGGGACGGGCTAGACTACCATCCCGGGTATGGCGTGCCCGACGGCACCGATTGGAGAGAGCGATGCATAACCCGCAGGTTCCGGAGACGCTCGAGGGCTGGAGCGTGCTCCATCAGATGTTCACAATCCGCTGGGACGCTCTCAAGGCACTGCCTGGCGCCCGGCGTGGCGAGGTCGCCCGGGAGGCGGCGGATCTCTTCGCGACGATGGAGGGAAACAGCGACGGCCCGAGCGCCCTCGTCAATCTGCTGGGTCACAAGGGCGACCTGATGTTCATTCACTTCCGGCGGAACTTCGGTGCCCTGAGCGCGGCGGAGCTGCAGCTCGCTCAGACCGGGCTGCACGACTTTCTGTCGCCGACCACTTCCTACGTTTCTATCGTGGAACTCGGCCTGTACGACATGACAGGAAAGATCCATCAGGAGCTCGCCGCGCGAGGCCTGGAGTGCCAATCGGAGCCCTACGAGAAGGCTTTTGACGAGGAGATGAAGAAGCAGCACCAGCGCGTGATGGGGCGCCTGTTCACCGACGTGCCGAAGCACCGCCACGTCTGCTTCTATCCGATGAACAAGCGACGGGGCGAGATCAAGAACTGGTATACGGTGCCGTTCGAGAAGCGCGCCGCCATGATGCGTGAGCATGGTCTCATCGGCCGGACCTACGCCGGACGCGTCGTGCAAATCATCAGCGGATCGATCGGGTTCGACGACTGGGAGTGGGGCGTCGATCTGTTTGCCGAGGAGGCGCTGGTGTTCAAGAAGCTGATCTACGAAATGCGTTTCGATGAAGCGAGCGCCGAGTACGCTGAGTTCGGCCCGTTCTACGTCGGCCTGCAGATGTCGAGCGCCGATCTGCCGAGTTACCTTGAAGGGAAGGCTCCGGCATGAAGGATCGTGCGCGGCCACAACGACAGGCGCCCCACTGGTTCACCGCCGCCATCATCCTGGGGCTCGTCGCGCTGGCGCAGGGGTGCGGCGGAAGATCAAGCCCGCCGCCCCCCCCTCCCGGCGCCATTCCGGCGGGAGAATCGATCGGCACCTCGACCATCGCCGGCCGAATGCTGTTTCGCGGCCAGCCGCCCGAACGCAAGCCTCTCAACATGTCAGGCGAAGGGGCATGCCGCAAGCCCGGTGATATCGCCCTGAGCGAGGATCTGATCGTCAACGACGACGGAACACTGCGCAATGTCTACGTTCGTGTCGTTTCCGGGCTGGGCGATCGCGTCTTCGCTCCCCCCGCAACCGAACTGGAGATGGATCAACGCGGCTGCATCTTCATCCCGCACATCCTGCCGGGCCGGACTAACCAGGTCATTGCTTTCTCCAGCAGCGATGTCGTCGTTCACAATGTGCGCACGATCGCCAGCGAGAACCCCCGCTTCAATGTATCGATGTCGGGCCGCGGCCGGACCGTGAGGCGCTTCTTCCCCAATCCCGAGATCATCCAGATTCGCTGTGACATCCACGCCTGGATGGCGGCTTACATCGCCGTCTCCGACCACCCCTTTCACGCAGTGACCGGCGGGGATGGCGTGTTCTCCATCGACGGACTGCCCGCCGGATCCTTCGAGATCGAGGCGTGGCACGAGGCCCTGGGCACGTCCCGCCAAAGCGTCACGCTGGGCGAGGGTGAGCGCCGAGAACTCGAATTCTCATTCGAGAAATGATCACCGGATGAAGCGTCTAACGGTCATCCTCGCCGCCGCGTTGCTGCCTCTCCTGCTCCTTGCACCGACCACGTCTGCCCCGGGAATCGAGGCGGTAGGCGGCCTGATCGCGCGCATGCTCGGACCGACGCCGGCGATCGATGACCTGCAATTCCTCTGCGACCGGATCGGCGGCCGGCCGACCGGGAGCCCGGCATGCGAGCGGGCCGTCGACTGGCTCGCCGGACGGTTCCGCGAGGCCGGTGTGCCCCGGGTCACGATCGAGTCGTTCAGCATGCCGCGGCGCTGGGAGGAGGACCGCCCCACCGCCCGTATCGTGGCCCCCGAATCGGCGCCGCTGCGTATCGTGGCGGCCGCCAATTCCCTGCCGACTCCGAAAGGCGGGCTCGAGGCTCCCGTGGTTCACCTGGGCGATGGTGAACCGGTCGATTTTGAACGAGCGGGCAAACAGGTCCGGGATGCCTGGGTTCTGCTCGATTCCGAGGTGATCGTCACCCTGGAGGATCTCTTCCACGACTACATGCGTCTGCCTCCGATCATGGAGCGCGCCAGCAGGGCCGGGGCCGCCGGCATTCTGATCGTCGGCGCCCGCCAGCACAATCTTCTGTATCGTCACATCCCCACCTTCGATGGAGCGCTCACTCCCCGGCCGATGGCGGTTCTGGCCCGTGACGACGGTCTGCGGCTGGCCCGCCTGGCCCGCTCCGGGCAAACCAGGGTGAGGGTCGACCTCGGAGTGCGCACCGGCCCCGCCTATCAGGCCCGGAACGTCGTGGCCGAGATCCCGGGAAACGACGACAGCGGCGAGATCGTACTGGCGGGCGCGCACATCGACTCGTGGGGCCTCGGAACCGGCGCCCTCGACAACGGCGCGAACTGCGTGATGCTGCTCGATGTCGCCCGGCAGATCGTGGCTCTCGGCGCTACCCCGCGCCGCACCGTCCGGTTCGTTCTGTTCTCGGGTGAGGAACAGGGGTTGTTCGGATCACTGGAGTACGCGCGCGCCCATCGCGAGGAGCTCGACCGGATCGCAGCCGTCGCGGTGTTCGACCTCGGCACCGGACGCATCACCGGCTTTTCTCTCGGGGGGCGTGCGGAGCTGCGGTCGCTGGTGGAGGAAGCGCTGCGTCCGGTGCAGGCATACGGTGCGACCCATCACCCGGCGGATGCCTTCCTCGGGACCGATAACTTCGATTTTCTTCTGGAAGGGGTCCCGAACCTGGTGGCAATGCAGGCGCCGGCCAACTACATGGAGCACTATCACGCATCGTCGGATACCTTCGACAAGGTCGATCTTCGCGAGATGAAGATCAACGGGGCGATCGCCGCCTCTCTCATCTGGGGCCTCGCCGACGCCCCTGAGCGGGTGGCGCGCCAGGGGCGCGCCGGTATCGAGAAGCTCATCAGGCGCACCGGTCTGCGCGAACAGATGCGGACCTTTGGTGTGCTCGAGCAGTGGGATACGGGATCCCGAGGGCGCAGCGATTGATCCCCTTCCCTCCGAGGGCTCATGTCTGAGTTGCTGATCTATCTGCGAATCACCGGGCGCCAGCCGGAGTGCTGGGCGCCGGGTATGGCGGTCGAAGCTGCCGGCGGAGACTATCGGATCACCCGGATCCTCTCCGAGGATCCGGTCGAGTTCAAAGTCGGCGACATCGTCCGCGCGGAAGTGCGCGGCTTTCCGGACGGATCGGAAGCGCTGCTGGCGATCGAAGCGATCGCCCCGTCCTGAAAGCCTGGTGTTCCGTACCCGCAGTCGTGGTCGCACCGAGAGCATCGATGCGCCCGGCTCGCAAGGCGCGAGGAGGGCGAGTCGAGAAAGCACTCGACCGACTCTTCAGGCACGCATCTTCCGGGCGGCGCGGATCGCC
>CBDUYA010000049.1:0-12835 GCA_965371335.1 uncultured bacterium
CCCCTCAGCAGCGCATTTCGGCGGATCGTGAGCACCCGCGGGCACCCGCTGTGGGGCCACTTGCCGCCGACCTGCGCGTCGCCGCCTCCGCGCGCCGGCCACCACCTGCAACATCGCCGCCACCCGCACGCCGGCCACCACCTGCAACATCGCCACTAGCTGTACGTCGTCGCCGGCCTGTGGGTATCCAGGGGAGTGCTGCGTCGCGGGCATCTGCGAGTATCCATAAGTTTTTTAAACTTTCCCTTGACTTCTACCTCCTAATTCGGTATATTTACTCCGATCGAAAGCGGTCATCCCGCTGGTACCCGCGCCCCCTTTGGTTGTGTCCTTGTCTGCCTAGGAGGGTGCATGATTCGCCGAGAGCAGAAACATCCCGCGCAGCCGCTCCGCGATCTTTCAGCGAAGCTGCTGGAAGACCAGTTGATTCGCCTCGCGCGCGCCAACGGAGTCATCGAACGCCGCCTCGGCCCCGGCCTGCGAACGTTAAGTGGGCAGAAACTCTACCGCCGCCTCGGGTTCGTCCGCCTCGGCGACTACCTGACCGAACGCCTCGGGATGAGCCTCCGCCGGTGCCAGTCGATCGTCCGGTGCGAGCGCGCCCTCGCCCGACTCCCCGCCGTGGCCGCCGCATTCGATGCCGGCGACCTGCCCCGCTCGAAGCTGCGCGCCATCATCGATGTCGTCAGTGAAGAGACCCAGGAGTTCTGGCTTGCGCGCGCACGGCGCTTCACCGTGCGCGACCTGGAGGCCGCCGCTCGCGCCACCAGGCAGGAGAGAGCCGCGGTATCTCCAGCCGTGGCCCCGGCGGAGGCAGCCGACGATCCCGGCATCAACGTCGTGTTCCGCGCCCCCGCCCGTGCCGTTGCGCTCTGGCACTGGACCCTCGACCTCGTGCGTCGCGCCGCCGGCCATCAGGAACCGGCCTGGCGCTGCGTTGAGTATCTCGCCGCGGAATTCCTCTCAGGTGTGCCCCCCGAGGGAGCCATTTCCCCCGCGGCCAGCGATCTCCCGTCGCCTGATCACGATGTCGCCCCCGCGGACGGACAGCAGGAGCAGGGTGAGAGTGTCGATTCATTCGCCGGAAAAGCTGGATCAAAGACCCACACGGTCCCCGCTTCTCTGATCTGGAACGAGGCGACCGCCGCCGCGCGCGACGCTTTTCGCTCGCTCGGCCGCGCCGCGGATCCCGACGTCATTCTGAAGCGACAATCCCAGCCGGACACACTCGACGCTTCGGCGCTCGACCCGTGGGATCTCGATACCCACCTCCGTGGCCTGATCCGGCTCCGGCAGTCTCTCGCCTGGAGACAGGGACGCCTTCTGGCAGTAGTCGCCACGCATCATTTGCATGAAGAGCTGGACAGCGATTCGTTCGCCGAGTGGTGCGGGGCGACGCTCGGGATCTCGCCGCGCAGAGCCCGCTATCTCATATCACTCGATCGGCGAATCCGACGCCTCCCGCAGATTGCCGATGCCTACCGGCGCGGCCTGATTTCCTGGTGCCAGGCGCGCCATCTCATTCGGATCGCCACGCCGGAGACCGAGAGTCGCTGGATCCGTTGCGCGCGGCAGGTCACTGTCCGCCGGCTCGAGGAGGCGATTGCGCAAGCCGAGGTCGAAGCGGTCGGCACACCGCCCGGCCCGAGTCCCGGCCCTGGCTCAAGCTCCGGCCCTGGCCTGAGCCCGAGCCCCGGCTCGAGCCCGAACCCCGGCCCGAACCCCGGCCTGAGCCCGAGCCCCAGCCCCGGCGCGCGCCCCGGTGCGACGAACGGCGCCACCTCTAATCCGCTCCGGCACATGTGTGCTCCGACCCACTCATTCGACGATCGACCGAATTGCGGGGCGAACGAACGCATCGATCATCAGATCAGGTTCTGGGCACCAACCGACGTCGCCGGGCTGTGGAGCGAGGCCCTCGCCGCCTGCCGCCTGGGCGCGAATCGCCATCTGGCCGACTGGCAATGTCTGATCATCATGATTGACGCGATGCGCCGTACCTGGGACGCGCCCGCCGATCGAGGCTGGAAACGCCGCTACCGCATCTTCGAGCGAGACGGCTGGCGCTGCTGCGTCCCGGGCTGCACCTCGCGCGCGAATCTCAACGAACACCACATCGTGTTCCGCTCCCGGGGTGGAGGTAGCTATGACAAGAACCTCGTGACGCTTTGCGTCGGCCACCACCAGCGGGGTATTCATGACGGACTGATCCGCTGCACCGGCACGGCGCCGGACGATCTCTGGTGGGAACTCGGCGTCCGTTCCTCCGGCCCGCCCCTGCTGCGCTGCCGCGGAGATCGGATCATCAAGGGAGGCCGTCCCTCCCGATAGCGGCTCTGCAAGCTGTCGGCTCGCGCGCGGAGTTCCGGGCGGCGAGCGCGCCCCGAGAGCCCCGGCTCTTTGACAATCAAACCGCCTCGTCGCTAGACTTCTCGAACCTTAAGGAGCGAGCGATGTTGACACGCGAGGAGGCCTGGCAGCACCTGTGCGAATGGACAAAGAGCGGCTCACTGCGCAAGCATGCCCGGGCCGTTGAGATCGTCATGCGCGGCGCGGCGCACCGCTACGGCGACGGCGCGACCGATGAAGAACAGTGGGGAATCGCCGGAATGCTGCACGACGCCGACTACGAGCAGTGGCCTGAGGATCACCCGAATCGCATCGTCGCCTGGCTCCGGGAACGGAGCGAGGACGCGATCGCGCACGCGATATCGGCCCATTACACGAAGTGGAACGTGCCGTACGAGACCCAGCTCGACCGCAGCCTCCTTGCCTGCGACGAGCTGACCGGCTTCATCGTCGCCTCCTGCCTGGTGCGGCCGGAGGGGGTGACGACGCTTACCCCGAAGAGCGTCAACAAGAAGCTGAAGGACAAGGCGTTCGCGGCCAAGGTCGAACGCAGCGAGATCCGGGCCGGCGCCGAGAAACTGGGAATCGAGCTCACCGATCACATCGGCTTCATCATCGAGACGCTTAAGCCGCATGCCGGCGAGCTGGGGATCGGGCAGAAGTAAGGAAGAGCTGCCGTAGGGAGCAATCCGGCACGGAGAAGCCCGGACTCGATCTGCGCGCCATCTCGATGCGATAATGCCGGCCATGGAACCACTGGGCAGGAAAGTTCTCTCTTCGGCGAAATGGCTCTCCGCCCTGAGCGTCCTGCAGACCATCGTCCGGTTCGGGGTCGGCATTGTGCTGGCGCGTCTCATCCCGCCCGGCGCATTCGGCGAGTATGCCTTCATGCTGGCGCTCGTAGAGGGGATGACGATCGTCATCGGCTTCGGGATCAACACTTCCATCATCCAGAATGACAGGCACGCGGCGGCGCCGTTTCAGAATAGCGGCTTCTTCGTTGCGGCCGGTCTCACATTCGCCTATGCGGCGATCGCAACGGCGGCCGGGCGGTTATTCCTCCCCCATCTGTTCTATCCATACCTGATCATCCTGGCCGGCAAGGTCGTGTTCATGCTGTCGGGGGTTCACGCGGTTGTCCTGCAGAAGCACTTTCAGTTCAGGACGTACAGCCTGCTTCAGTTCGTCTCCTTCCTTGTATCGTCAGCGACGGCCATCGTCCTGGCTCTGCGCGGCCACGATCTCAATGCTTTGGTGATGCAGTACCTGGTCGTCCAGGTTCTTTCATCGGTCCTGGTATTTGCGTTGTCGCCGTTCAGCGTGAATTTCAGGTCGCTCTGTCGCCGGGATCACGCGGCGACCTTCTTCAGAAACGGGAAGAGGCTGTTCGTCTCTCATATGTTCGAGAAGGTGATGGCGAACGCCGACAAGCTGGTCATCAGGCTGTTCTACGGGGCCCCCGCGCTCGGACTGTTCAACCGCTCGGTCGGTCTGATCCAGGGATTTCAGTCAATGTTTCTCACCGTACAGCAGCCTCTTCTGACCGTGTCGTTCGCAGATCTCCAGGGTGATCGGGATCGCTCGAGCTATTTCTTCAATACCTCCGCATGGATCATGCTGAGGGCATCTCTCCTGGTCACTCTTGTCTTCGCCTCGGCGGCCAACGAATTCATCCTGCTGCTGTATGGCCCGGCATGGTCCGAGGCGGCGCCGATGGTGCCCCTGGTGGCGGTCTTCGTGATGCTGGCGCCGCTCAAGTCGATGAGCCGATCGTTCCTCCTTTCGAACGGCTACTTTGGCAGGATCAATCGCATCCAGTTGGCCGAGGTGCTGCTGCTGTTCGGTGCGTTATCACTGGGCGGCTACGGCGGCGGTGTGTACGGCATCTGCCTCGGCCTGAGCGTGTGGATGACGTGCGGGGTCGCCATCTATATGAGAAGCATCGCCGCCATCATCACGGTGAATATCAGGCGGCTGTTTCTCCTCCCCGCCATCCTGCTCGTGGCGGTGCCGTGGTTGAGCCGCCAGTTGAAAATTCACGATCTGCCGGCGCCGATGACTTATTACGGGCGAGGAGCGTTTTCCCTGATCCTCGTGCTCGGGCTGTTCGTGGCGGCCATTCTCCTCTTCGAGCGCGATCGGATCGAGGACGTCCTGCGGCGGATCGGCCTGAAGGATCGCGCGGCGCGAGAGTGAACGCTCGACGTTGCCCGGCGGGAAAGATGATTATGGAGAGGAGCGACGGATGATGTCTCTGCTGTCGGTCATGCTGAGATACTTGAAGGCGTACCTGCAGCTCGGCTCGTTCCACATCAACAACGAAGAGCGGAACACGATGCTGGCGCTCGGGTTGAGCTACGTACGGGACGAAAAGGTGAGGGGGAACTACTTCGAATTCGGGGTGGCGAGCGGACGGACGTTCATTGCGTCGATTCTCCTGTCTAAGAAGATGATGGTCGATATTGATTTCATCGCCCTCGATTCGTTCCAGGGGTTTCCCCAGCCGTCGAGAGTTGACGCTGCCAGGTTCGAAAGGTTCAAGAAAGGCGAGGAGAACTGGCCGAAAACCCATCTCCTGAGCAATCTGCGCCGGGCGGGAATCGATCTCGCAAGGGTCGAAATCGTCGAAGGTTGGTTCGCGGAAAGCCTGACGAGCGATCTGCAGAGGAGGCACGTCGCGAAGGGGGGGTGCGCCCTCGCGTGGATCGACTGCGACATGTACGTCTCGACCGTACCGGTGCTTGATTTCCTGACGCCGCTGATTCACCAGGGAAGCATTCTGATCTTCGATGACTGGTTCTGCTACAGGGGTTCGCCCGATCAGGGGGAGCAGCGAGCGGTCAGGGAATGGCTGGCGAGGCACCCGGAGCTGGAGCTGATTCCGTTTCGCAAGTTTGCCGTCGTCGGCAGCTCATTCATCGTCAATATCAGGGACGGCGATGGCTTGAAGAGGGACGGCGGTAGCCAGAAGGACGACTGAGCGAGACACGACGGCCGGCCGGGGGAGCGAGCGAAGCGCGACGGTCGTACGGGGGTGTAAGTGAGGCGCGACGGTCGTACGGGGGAGTAAGCGAGGCGCGACGGCCGGAGAAGTCAGGCGGCCCGGCGGCGGAGACGTTCGAGGAAGATGTACTTCCGCTGCCGCAGTCGGGTCAGGAGCGCGTTCTTGCGGTGGCGAAGCGAGGGGATGCGATTGTACGATCGCGCGCTGATCTCCCTGCGTATCGCGAGCGCTTCGTCCATGGCGGCGGTCAATTGCTCGATCGTCAGGTCGGTGGGGAGGAAAATCGGCTTGACGTTTCCCCATTCCGCCATGTTCCAGTCGAGGATGGTGCCGTGCCGCTCGATTCCCTCGTCCCAGACGGGGGTGCCCGGAAACGGCACCATGTACGAGAACCAGGCGCTGTTGAGAGGCAGGGCGCGGGCGTAATCGAGGGTCGCCTGCAGGGTGTCGGGGTTCTCGTCGCGATGGCCGAGGATGAACAGGCCGTTCACCCAGAAGCCGTAGTCACGCAGCAGGCGGACCGAGTCGGAGATTCCCGCTTTGATGGTGTTCTTCCCCATGCCGTCGAGGATCGCCTGGGATCCGGACTCGACGCCGATTGAGATGGTGCGGACCCCCAGCTCCCAGAACAGCGGCAGGAGCCGCTCCTTCACGGTGTTCGGGTGAAAGAAGATGTCGAGGCGCGGCTTCAGCCCGAGTCGCCTGAACTCGGCGATGTAAGCGTGCAGCCGTTGCTCGGTCGGCAGGAAGATGTCGTCCATGATGAAGATGGTGTTGTGGAAGCTGTAGCCCTCCAGCATCGAACGGAACATCTGCCCGACGTATTCGACCGAGTGGTGCCGCACGGCGCTGCCGCGGAAGCCGTCCTTGCAGAAATAACAGTCGAACGGGCAGCCGCGCGCGGTGATCAGTTTGAGGTTGCCGGCCCGCTCGGGGCGGTAGCCGGTGGCGCGGAAGTCGTCGATGCTGGGGAAAGGGACGTCATCGACCGACACCAGCTTCCCCTGAATGACACCCCGCTGCCGCTCGCCGCGCACGATCTCCAGCGTGGCGATTTCGCCGTCGCCGCGCACCACGTAGTCGGCGTAGCCGGCCCCGGTCTCCGGCAGGGAGCTGTAGTGCACCCCGCCGAGGATGACCGGCACGTCGGGATGGGCGAGCTTCGAGTAGCGTGCCAGCGCCTCGGCGTCGGGTGACTGGCTGGTCATCGCCGAGAAACCGATAAAGCGCGGGTTCATCCGGTGCGCCCGCTCGATGAACTGGTCGGTGGTCAGGTCGATGTACTGGTCGTCGTAGCGGTCCATGATGACCGCGCTGAAACCGGCCTTCCTGAGGTACGACTGAATATAAAGGACGCCGAACGGCGGATTGACCTGCCCGCCGAACTTGCCCGTCACCCCGGTCTCCCGATCGGTCAGGATGCGGCAGCGGACGAGAACGATGTCGACCCTCTCGGAGGCACTCATCGTGGCCTGAATATGGGTCCCGGAGGGCGCGGAGTCAAAAATCCGCCGATCAGGCCATATTTGCAGCGATCCGGAGAATCCGCCCGGTCTGATATCATGCGGCCTTCACATCCAGCAGGAGGCCCCCGTGCGCACTCGAATCCCCGCGCTATGTCTCGTCCCCCGTTCGTTGAACTGCGGTTCGCGGATCGCCGGTTCGCTGATCCTCGCCCTGCTGCTCCCCGGCCTGTCGGCGGGCATCGCCGTCGCCGCCGAGAGCGGTCTGCTGCGCCATCCCGACGTGAGCGGCGAACAGATCGTCTTCGCCATGGCGGCGATCTCTGGATCGTCGATCGGGACGGCGGCGAGGCGCGCCGGCTCACCAGTCACCCCGGCGTCGAGTCGTATCCGCGGTTCTCGCCCGACGGCAGGTGGATCGCGTTCTCCGGACAGTACGACGGCAACACCGACGTCTTCATATCGCCGATTGAGGGGGGAGCGCCACGCCGGCTGACCTGGCATCCCGATGCCGACACGGCGCGCGGCTGGAGCAACGACGGCCGCAGGGTCATCTTCGCGTCGGGCCGCACCAATCCGCCGATTCAGTATCCGAAGTTCTGGACCATCGGTGTCGATGGAGGGATGCCGGAGCCGATGCCGATGCCGCGCGCCTGGCGCGGGCAGTACTCGTCCGATGGCCGGCGTTTCGTCTACGAGCCGGTGCGGAGCTACGAGACCGAGTGGCGCAACTACCGCGGCGGGCAGAACAAGCCGATCCGGGTGCTCGACTTCGAGAGTCTTGCGATCGAGAAGCTGCCGTGGCACGGGACCAACGACAGTGATCCGGTCTACGTTGGCGACACCATCTACTTTCTGTCGGACCGCGACGACACGGTCAACGTGTATGCCTTCTCGAACGGCGCCGTTCGCCAGCTGACCCGCTTCAAGGAGTTCGACAGCAAGAACCTCGAGTCGGGGGGCGGCCGGCTGGTGTTCGAGAACGGCGGCCACATCTACCTGCTCGATCCGGCCGGCGGCGAGCCGCGCCGGGTGCCGATCATGGCGCGGGGCGATTTCCCCTGGGCGCGACCCCACTGGGAGGACGTCGCCGGGCAGCTGTCAAACGGCTCCCTGTCACCGACCGGCAAACGCGCTTTATTCGAGGCGCGCGGCGAGATCTTCACGGTGCCGGCGAAGAAGGGGACCGTCCGCAACCTGACGCAGAGCAGCGGCGTGGCCGATCGGGCGCCCTCCTGGTCGCCCGACGGAAAGCGGATCGCCTGGTTCTCCGACGGCGGGGGGGAGTACGGGCTGGTCATCGCCGATCAGAACGGCGCCGACCGGAAGACGATCGAGCTCGACGGGCCGACCTTCTTTTATACGCCGGCCTGGTCCCCCGATTCACAATACCTCGCCTTCACCGATGCCGACCGCACGCTGTGGGTGGCCGATCTGGAGGCAGGGGAGGCGAAGCGGATCGACAACGAGGGATTCACCCATCCGTTGCGCACCATCTACCCGGAATGGTCTCCCGACTCGAAGTGGATCGCCTACACAAAGCGACTCACCAACCAGTTCAATGCCATCCGCGTCTACTCGATCGAGTCGGGCGAGACGCATCCGATCACCGACGGCATGTCGGACAGCCTTGCCCCGGCGTGGGACAAGAGCGGCAAGTATCTCTACTTCCTCGCCAGCACCAACTATGCCCTGTCAGTCGGCTGGCTCGACATGAGCTCCTTCGACCGGCCGCTCGAGCGCGCCATCTACCTGGCGGTGCTGGCAGGCGACGAACCGTCGCCGCTGCTGCCGGAGAGCGATGAAGAGGAGATCAGCGAAGACGACGGGGATAGCGAAGACGATGGGGATAACGAAGAGGATCGCAGGGAGGGGGCAGACTCATCCGGCAGCAACGGTGACAAGGAGACCCCCGACGTCCGCATCGACTTCGACGGGCTGCAGCAGCGCATCATCGCCCTCGGCGCGCCGGCGCGGAACTACTACGACCTGGAGGCGGGCGCCGGGGGGGCGGTCTTCTACAGCGAGTCGGATCAGCCGCTCGCCAACACCTTCCCCGCCCGGCCGCCGTCGAATCTGTACCGCTACACCCTGAAGGAACGGGAAGAGAAGAGGGTCATGGCCGGCGTGACCTGGTATGCGCTCTCCGCCGACGGGGCGAAGATCCTCTACCAGGCGGACGGCGGCTGGGGGATCGTCGATACGAACGGCGAGGCTGGCGGCGAGGCGAAACCGGGCGACGGCAAGATCGACACCACCGACGTCCGCATGAAGGTCGATCCGGCCGCCGAGTGGAAACAGATGTTCCGCGAGGCGTGGCGTTACCAGCGTGACTACTTCTACGTCGACAACGTGCACGGGCTCGATCTCGACGAGGCATACGCGCGCTATGCCCCCTGGGTGGAGCAGGTGCGCCACCGCAACGACCTGACGCACCTGCTCGACATCCTGGGCGGCGAGACCTCAGTCGGACATTCGTTCACCGGCGGTGGCGATAACCCCGACATCGACACTGTGCCGGTCGGCCTGCTCGGCGCCGACCTGGAGGTTGCCGGAGGTCGCTATCGCATCGCCACCATCTACGACGGCGAGAACTGGAACCCCGATCTGCGGGCGCCGCTGCGCGGCCCGGGGATCGACATCAAGGAAGGGGACTACCTGCTCGCTGTCAACGGCCGCGAGTTGAAGGCCGGCATGAACCCGTACAGCCTCTTCGACCGGACCGCCGATCGACAGACGGCCATCAAGGTGAACGACGAGGCGCGAATGAAAGGCGCGCGCGAGATAACGGTCGTGCCGGTCGCCAGCGAGGGGGCGCTGCGCACCCGCGCCTGGGTGGAGGGGAACCGGCGCAAGGTCGACGAGATGTCGGGCGGGAAGCTCGCCTACGTCTGGCTCCCCGATACCGGGCAGAACGGCTACGAATCGTTCAATCGCTACTATTTCGCCCAGCAGGACAAAGAGGGCGCGGTGATCGATGAGCGCTTCAACCAGGGAGGGACGATCGCCGATTACATGGTCGACCTGATGTCGCGCACCCTGATGGGCTATTTCAACAATCCGATCGGGGATCGTCAGCCGTTCACGGCGCCGAACGCCGGCATCTGGGGCCCCAAGGTCATGCTGATCAACGAGATGGCAGCCTCGGGCGGCGACATGCTTCCTTATATGTTCCGGCTGCGCAAAATCGGCCCGTTGATCGGGACACGCACCTGGGGTGGACTGGTCGGCATCTGGGACGTCCCGGCGCTGCTCGACGGTGGCTTCATCACCGCCCCGCGCGGCGGCTTCTTCGACGTCGACGGCGAGTGGGCGGTGGAGAACCAGGGCGTCCCGCCCGACATCGAGGTCGAGCAGCTGCCGGCCGAAATCAACGCCGGCCGCGACCCACAGCTCGAGAAAGGGGTCGAGGTCGCCCTCGAGCTGCTGCGCGAGCAGGGGATCGAGCTGAAGCAGCAGCCGCCCGACCCGGTGCGGGTGCGACGGGCGAAGTAGCGGCAATCAGGCCGCCACGATCCCCGGGAAGCAGCGGCAATCAGGCCGCCCACGATCCCCGGCGGGTCGGCAGGCGGAGGGCGCCCGCCAGGGTCTGCAGGAACTCGCCGCGGGGCAGCTCGCGCGCCCCGAAGCGGGCGAGGTGGTCGGTGAAGATCTGACAGTCGACGAGGGTGAACGCCCATTCTCTCAGCCGCTCGATCAGCCGGACGAACGCCACCTTCGAGGCGTCCGGCTCGAGGGTGAACATCGACTCGCCGAAGAAGGCGCCGCCAAGGGAGACGCCGTAAAGCCCTCCGGCCAGGCGGCCGTCCCGCCACACTTCGCACGAGTGGGCGTAGCCTTCCCGGTGCAGGTCGTTGTAGGCGCGCACCATGTCACTGTTGATCCAGGTGCCGGACTGGCCCGGGCGCTCCACCGCGGCGCAGGCGGTGATGACCCGGTCGAAGGCCGTGTCGAAACGCACCTCGAACTGGTTCTTGTTCAGCACCCGGCGCAGGCTGCGACTCACCCTCAACTTTTCCGGCAGGAGCACCATGCGGGGATCGGGAGAGAACCAGAGAATCGGCGCTTCCTGATACCAGGGGAAGATCCCCTTGCCGTAGGCGTCGATCAGCGTGGCGGACCGCAGATCGCCCCCGACCGCCACCAGCCCGTGCGGCCCGACCTCGCCGGGACTGGGAACCGTCTCTCCCGGTTCAAGACAGGCGATGGTCGCCGGCATGCCGCTACTCCCAGATCGCCACCTCGAAGCGTCCGCTGGCGTCGGCGGCGCCGCGGAACATCCCCTCGGTGTTGAACACCATGGCGATGTTGCCGTCGCCATCGACGCCGATGATGCCGCCGTCGCCCGCTCTGAGGGTGCGCAGGATCACTTCCTCCGCCGCCTCCTGCAGCGATGCGCCGCGGTAGGCCATCAGCGCGGAGATGCGGTGGCCGACGGCGTAACGGATGTACTCCTCCCCCTGGCCGGTGCCGGAGACGGCGCAGGTGGCGTTATCGGCGTAGGTCCCCGCGCCGATGATGGGGGAGTCGCCGATGCGGCCGAACCGTTTGTCTGTCAGGCCGCCGGTCGAAGTGCCGGCGGCGAGGTTGCCGAGCCGGTCGAGGGCGGCGACGCCGGCGGTGCCGGGTCGATCGAGGGCGCCGCCGGTGCCGGGCCGGCCGGTGTCGCCGGTCTCCTTGCGCAAC
Source organism: uncultured bacterium (assembly GCA_965371335.1). Taxonomy (GTDB): domain Bacteria; phylum Acidobacteriota; class Polarisedimenticolia; order Gp22-AA2; family Gp22-AA2; genus CBDUYA01. Next base: position 11,503 of record CBDUYA010000049.1, read on the forward strand.
CGCTCCTGCCACTGCCGCCGGCGGTGCTCGGTATGAAAGTAGTCCTGCGTGACCCGCTCGACGTCCATCTCGTCGGCGAAGCGCTCGGCCCCCGCTCCGGCGAGCAGCACGTGGCGCGACTTCTCCATGACGTCACGCGCCAGGGAGATCGGGTTTTTCACCGTCGTCACCCCGGCGATCGCGCCGCAGGCGTGGTTGCGGCCGTCCATGATCGAGGCGTCGAGCTCGTGGCCACCGTCGTGGTTGTAGACTGCCCCCCGGCCGGCGTTGAATTTCGCATCGTTCTCGATGAAGATGAGGACCTGTTCGACGGCGTCGAGGCTCGTGCCCCCGCCGTCCAGAATGCGCCGCCCGATGACGAGCGCCGCGCTGAGGCTGTCGAGGTATTCCTGCCGGTTGGCGTCGTCGACCGAGCGGGAGATCACCCCGGCGCCGGCGTGGATGGCGATCGCCCACTCGAGACGTGCTGTGCCGGGGGTCCGTGGCGCGTCGGAAGGCCGTGGCGCGTCGGAAGGCTGTGGCGCGTCGGAAGGCTGTGGCGTTATGGCACGCTGCGACGTCGTCGGCGCGGCCGCCCCTTCCGGCGGCGCGGCGACCGTCTCTTCACGCGGGGGCGCGCATCCTGAAGCCAATCCCAGGATGAGCGCTCCAAGCAGGAGTCGGCCCGGTGTTCGTCTCATGGGCGAGGGCACTCACCGCCTCTCCGCTCAGGCGGCCTCCGCCTCCTTCAGGGCGGTCACCAGATCGAGAACCGCCTTCTTGCCGTCGGAGAAGAACATCAGGGTGTTGTCGGCCGCGAACAGAGGGTTCGGGATGCCGGCGAAGCCGGGGCTGAGGCTGCGCTTGATCACCACGACGGTGTGCGCCTTGTCGACGTCGAGGATCGGCATGCCGGCGATCGGGCTGTTGGGGTCGGTGCGGGCCACCGGGTTCACGACGTCGTTGGCGCCGATGATGATCACCACGTCGGTCTGCTCGAAGGTCGGGTTGATGGTGTCCATCTCGATGATCTGCTCGTAGGGAATGTCGGCCTCGGCGAGCAGGACGTTCATGTGGCCGGGCATGCGGCCGGCGACCGGGTGGACGCCGAACTCGACCTCGGTGCCGCGCGATTCCAGGAGCTTGGTGAGGTCGCGCACCGCGTGCTGCGCCTGCGACACCGCCATGCCGTAGCCGGGGACGATGACGACCCGGCGGGCGGTCTCCAGCACCATGCTGATCTCCTCGGCGGCGGCCGACTTGATCTTGCCGGCGTAGACCTCGTCGGCGGCGGCGCCGGTGACCACCACCGAGCCGACCCCGCCGAACAGGACGTTGGCGAGCGAGCGGTTCA
>CBDUYA010000050.1:0-12805 GCA_965371335.1 uncultured bacterium
CCCGCCGGCCGCGGATGCTGCCGGGGGAGCAGAGCAAGCTGCACCTGACGCGCCATCTCGATTTCGTCCCGCGCCAGGAGCTTGTCCTTCAGCTCCAGCATCAGCACGAAGAGCAGCAGAAACACCGCCAGCCAGAGACGGATCGTCGGGGTGAGGATCACCGGACCGACCAGCACGAAGCTGGAGCGGCCGAGGAGCAGCAACAGCAGGGCCACCAGCAGCATCACCCTGCGCAGCGGCGAGAGCTTCAACAGCAGGCTCTTGAAGGTCCAGCAACAGACCTTGAAGGCGCGGCGCACCCGTCCCATGCCGGCGAGCCGGGCACGGGTCTCGTCGTCGAGATAGAAGCGATACAGGTCAGAGAGATCGCGGCGCAGTGAGCGGGGCAGATCCCTGGCGCGCACGTCCTGGAAGATCTCCCCGAGGGTGGACTGACCCGGGGCGCGGCCGGTCTTTCTGTCAGGCTGCCCCATCATGCCACTCATCCTACTCCAGTGGCGCCTGGCGCGAAACTCGTGCGCCAGATGGACGTTGATCCGGGCCTGCGGCGCGGATAGACTCTTCCATACATGGTGCGCATCGTGCTGTTCGACATCGACGGGACGCTGCTGACCGCGGGGAACGGGGCGCGTGATTCGTTCAGCCGCGCGCTGTCCGAGGCGGCCGGCCGTCCGATCAGCCCCGACGGCTACTCGTTCGTCGGGCGTACCGATCCGCAGATCGCCCGCGACATCCTGTCCGGACACGGGGTGGAGGGGGAGGCGCTGGAGGCCGGCATCCCCCGGACAATCGAGCTCTATCTGCGCTATTTCTCCAAGGCGCTGCCGGGCATGCGGACGGCACGGCTTCTTCCCGGAGCACGCGAGCTGCTGGAGGCGCTCGCCGGACGGCCGGGCGTCCACACGGCCTTGCTGACCGGTAACGTCGAGCGCGGGGCGCGTCTGAAGCTGAAGCATTTCAACCTCGACACCTTCTTCGATTTTTCCATCAGTTGCTTTGGCAGCGACGATGCAGACCGTTATCGGCTGCCTCCGATCGCCATCGAACGCGCCAGACGGGTCCTCGGCCGGGAGATCGGGCCGGCCGATCTGGTCATCGTGGGAGACAGCGAGCACGATGTTCGCTGCGCCCACGCCGTCGGGGCGCGGGCCGTGGCGGTTGCCACCGGGTGGACCCCGATCGAGGAATTGCGGGCGCTCCAGCCGGAAGCGCTTCTGCCCGACTTCACCGACACCGGACGCGTCCTGGATGAGATCCTGCACGGGTGCGGGACGCTCACCTCAGCTTGACCGATCCCGCATCTCGTCGTATAGAAGGACCGTCGCCGGGGAGACGCCGATGAGAGAGGCCGGTCGGATTCTTTCGTGGTTTGCCGCGGCGCTCGTCCTCTGTGTGCCGCTCCAGGCGCAGCTCATCACCTCGATCGATTTTGCGCCCAACTCGCCGAACACCGGGGATCCGGTGATCCTCGTCGTCCGGATCCTGATCGCGCAGGACTGTGGCTGGGAGCCGTCCGCCGGCGTCGGCTTCGGAATGCAGCCCGAGCTTAATCCGCTCCCCGGCTGGGGGATCGATTTCTTCCTGGAGCGGACAACCCTTGCCTGCGAGAGGCCGGGCGCACCCCTCCGGTTCGAGGTCAGCCTCGGCACGCTGCCGGTCGCTTCCGGACCGGGCGTGCTGCGCCTGGAGCTTTCAGATCGGGACGGCAGCACGCAGCTGTTCGACGACCTCACGGTCGAGGCCGGTCCGGCTCCCGGCTGGCGTCAACTGGTGGCCCACGGCGGACAGGAGATGTTCCTGGCGAGCGCCGCGGCGGCGGCAATTGATACGCGGGTCCTGGCGATCGGCGATCTCAACCGTCGCGATATCTTTCTCTTCGATCTCCTGACCCGGGAAATTCTCGGGGAATTCCTGACCCCGGGCGCTTTCGGGCAGGCGCGCGGCCTGGCATTCGACGGCGCCCGCCTGTTCATCTCGGCCGACGACCTGTTCGGTCCGAGGATCTTCGAAGTCGACCTCGACGGCGTGATCCGGAACAGCTTCCCGAGCCCGACCGTTTCTCCCTCGAACCCCCCGCTGGATGGGCTCGCGTACCGGGACGGCGTGCTCTACGGCACTCTCGAGAGCCCGCCACTGCTGTTCGCCATCGATCCGGACGACGGCGGCCAGCTCTGGAGCCGCTTCCTGCCCGTGCGCATTCTTGGACTGACCTCCGTCCCGGAGGGGCTGCTCGGAGTGGAGCCAACCGGCCGGGTGCTGCTGATCGATCCATCCCCCTTCGGGTTCGACCGGACGCTCAGCGATATCTTCGACCTGGGGCTGATCGGGATTCCGGGCGGTATCGAGCTCCAAAGCCTGGCGTTCGACGGCTCGCAGTTGTTCGCCTGGGATGCGATCCAGTCCATCATGCGCTCGATCCGGCCGCTCGCTCTCTGGTGGGCGGTCGATCTGACCTTGCAGTCCTATGTGCCGCCCGCGGCACGTTCGGTCGATGTGATTCGTGGACAGGTCGATCGCATGCGCCAACTCGTGGGCAACGTCGGACTGGGGCCGACGATCTGCCTGGTCTCCGAGGGCTCCGGTGGCATCGTTCCGGAAGGGGATGATCCGCCGCTCGGCGAGGCGCAGTTCTTCCTGGCGCGCGTCCGGGGGCCGGGCCTTTTCAAGAGCAGCTATGGCCGCTCAAGCGCCGCCTTTCGCCGCGTCGAAGAGCCGACATTCCCCGGCGCCTGCCCCTGAACGGGTCTCCGTCGCCGTTCCCGCGCTCCGCAGCGTGGTGCGGGGCGCGGGAGGGGGGGCCGTTCAGCACGGTGGCGGGGCGGCGTTGTCTAGAGTGCCATGCTATCGTATCCTGTCGCACCCACGGGAGAGCCTGACGACAGCCCGAGGTTAGCGACGGGCGGGAGCGGCGCGCATGGCGGACAAGTACCTCCGCGATCCGATCCACGGTTCGATCAGCTTCGACAAGAATCGCGAGAAGCTGATTCTCGATCTGATCAATACACGTGAGTTCCAGCGGCTGCGCCGGATCCGCCAGCTCGGTGCGCTATTCCTGACCTTTCACGGGGCCGAGCATACGCGCTTCACGCACTCCGTCGGCGTTGCCTGGATGGCCAAGCGCATCTTCGATGCGCTCAGTGCGGCGGGCCAGATTCCCCTGAGGCCCCGCGCCGCCGAGCGCGCCCGCCTGGTCAGCATCACGGCGGGCCTGCTGCACGACATCGGTCACGGACCATTCTCCCACCTCTACGAAACGGTCTTCGACAACCGCCGGCACGAGTCGTGGGCGCGTCTGATGATCCGCAATCAGCGGGGGGAGGTCGGCCGTCTGCTGCGCCGGGCGGGCGTCGCCGACGAGGTACTGGCGGTTTACGAGCGCACCTACCGGCCGTCCTTCGTCAGCGATATCGTCTCCTCGCAGCTCGATGCGGATCGGCTCGATTACCTGCTCCGCGACTCGACCATGACCGGCGTCGCCTACGGCCGCTATGACCTCGACTGGATCCTGACCAATCTGCGTCTCGCGCGCCGCAGCGGCAAGGGGGATCTGCGGCTGTGTATCAACGGAGCGAAGGGTTACCATGCGGCCGAACAGTTCGTGATCGGGCGCTACCTGATGTACCAGCAGGTTTACTATCATAAGACGAGCCGCGCGGCCGAGCAGATGATCAGGGCGGCGATGCAGCGGCTGGTCGATGCGCACGAAGAGAGCGGGAAATTTCCCGAGCCCTGTCCGGAGCCGATCCGCCGGCTGGTTGAAACTCGGGGCGATCTCAGCGTCGCTGATTTTCATCGCCTGGACGACTGGCTGTTCCTGTCGTCGTTTCAGGAATGGTCGGTTGCCCCCCGCCGGGCGGTCGATCCGATTCTGCGCGATCTTTGCGACCGGATTACGCGCCGGCGTCTGTTCAAGACGGTCCGCTTCGCCGCGCCGCCGCGCGGGCGCGGGTTCAGCCAGGCGCTGCAGAAGCTTCTGCCGCTGTTCCGTGCCCGGGGGTTCGATCCGCGCTACTATCTGCTCGAAGATGATGCCACGGATTTGCCGTACCGGGATCTCGCCTACTCCGATCGCATGGGAACGGCGCCGGAGGACATCGGGTTGTCAATCCGTGGCAAGATTGTCGGGTACATGTCGGAGCGAACGATTTCGCCACTCATCGATTCGATTCGCAACGAGCCGCGCAAGCTCCACCGCCTCTGTTTTCCCGTGGAAATGAGAACCGCGGTGGAACGCCGTCTGAAGCCGTTCATCTCGCATGAGCGACAGTGAGGAGACGATGTCGAGAAGGGAGAAAAAGGCGATCCGGAGACGGCCCGGAACCTCGACGCCGACGGCAATCGTAACGGCCGTCGCGGCATGCCTGCTGGTCGCCTGCTTGAGCGCCGGGCCGGCGCTGCCGCAGCCGGAAGCGCCCGCGGCGCCGCCCGCGGACGAGTCCATTCGCCGGCAGCAGGAGGAAGCGCCGCCCCGGCAAGAGGACGAGGCGGGTCGCTCTTCGGGAAGGAGACAGGTCGGCGAGAGGGAGAGGGAAGAGGGCGAGGCGAGCGATGAGAAGCGGGAAGGGCTGGCGGTCGACGACCTCGAACAACCCGGGGAGGGGTACCTCTGGGGAGGGCGCCGGAGCTGGCGGCCCGATCCGACGGTCACGGCGGAGGGCGCTTTGACGATGTTCATGCGGGCGCGTAACTACCGCACGATCCGGATACTGAAGTCGGTGATGACCCCGTCACTGCAGGCCAGCTACGACCGGGACTCGGCGCGCTTCAATGGTAAACAGAACGTTCGTCTTTCGGCCTTTTACTTCCAGCCGGAGGATCTCAAGGCGGTGCACTATACGGGACCGAAAGGTGCACGGGAGGCGGATATTTATGATGCCACCGTGCGCAGCCTGTGGACCGATCAGGGTGAACTGGCGGATCGGCGTCTCGAGATCGTGCGCCTGGCGCAGGAGGAGAGCGGCCTGTGGCGAGTCGGCCGGCTCGATATCAAGGAAAGCGACAGGAGCCGCTTCCAGGAGCAGATACCGAGCGTCACCTCACTACGCAAGGTGCTGCGGGCCTGGCATCGCCGCCAGGCCGCTCTTGCCAGACCGCTCCTCAGTCAGGCGTTTCTGCAGGAGCATTCCCTCGAAGAGGAGGGGCCCAGCCCCATGTTTGAAGGCGACCCCTCGCTGCGCCATGCCGGTTTCGAGGTTCTGGAGATCCTCTGGGAGGAGGGCGCCACGGAGGCGACCGCGCTCGTCGACCTCTATGTCACGGCCCGCAACCGCTTCGGCGTCCTCGATCCGCAGCCCCGTCGAATTGGTCTCGTCCGCGTCGGTGCAGCCTGGTATGTCGACTCCTGGGTGGAGCGCGAGCCGGCCGGGTTATAATATCGGCTTCTTTCGAGGGGTTCGTGCCGCCTGCAACGCCATTGATTCGACAGAGACGGAGTCGCACCGCCGGCGCCGCGGACGGATTCCGCGACGAATGCGGCGTGTTCGGAATCTACGGACACCCGGAGGCGGCGAACCTCACCTACCTTGGCCTGCACGGCCTGCAGCATCGCGGACAGGAATCAGCCGGCATCGTCTCGTCGAACGGAGAACGGCTGTTCGAAGAGAAAGGCATGGGCCTCGTGGCGCGTTGCTTCAAGCGGAAACAGGTCCGCCGGCTCAAGGGGCATCTGGCGATTGGCCACGTTCGCTACTCGACCGCCGGCAAGAGCAACCTGTCGAATGCCCAGCCGCTGCGTATCGACTGCAACAAAGGGGAAATCGCGATCGCCCACAACGGCAATCTGGTCAACGCCGTCGCAGTGCGCAACGAGTTGGAAGCGGACGGGTCGATTTTCCGCACCTCCTCCGATACCGAGGTCATCCTCCATCTCATCGCCCGATCGCGCAAGAGCGATCTGGAGGCGGCGATCGTCGACGCGCTCAAGCAGCTTCGCGGCGCCTACTCGCTGGTCTTTCTGATGCCGGATCGCATCATCGGAGTGCGCGATCCGCGCGGTTTCCGTCCCCTGGCGCTCGGTCGGCTGGGGCATACGCATCTGCTGACCTCCGAGTCGTGCGCGCTCGATCTGATCGACGCCGAGCTGGTGCGCGAGGTCGAACCGGGCGAGATGGTGGTCATCGGGGCCGCCGGCCTGAAGTCCTACCGGCCGTTTCCGCAGGAGACGCCGACGCAGTGCATCTTCGAGTACGTCTATTTCTCGCGGCCCGACTCGGTCGTGTACGGCCGGAGCGTGCACGAAGTCCGCAAGCGCCTCGGCCGCGAGCTGGCTTGTGAACAGCCGGCCGATGCCGACGTGGTCGTTCCGATCCCCGACTCCGGCGTGTATGCGGCGCTGGGATATGCGGAGGGGGCGGGATTACCACTCGAGTTCGGCCTGGTTCGCAACCATTATGTCGGGCGGACGTTCATCGAGCCGCGCCAGTCGATCCGCCACTTCGGGGTGAAGCTGAAGCTCAACCCGGTGCGCACGCTTCTCGAGGGGCGGCGGGTGGTCCTGATCGACGACTCGATCGTGCGCGGCACCACCAGCCGCAAGATCGTCTCCATGGTGCGCGCCGCAGGGGCGAAAGAGGTTCACATGCGTATTTCGTGCGCGCCGACCATCGGGCCGTGCTACTACGGCGTCGACACGCCGCGGCGCTCCGAGCTGATCGCCGCCACCCACTCGGTCGAGGAGATCTGCCGGTTCATCGAGGCGGACTCGGTCGGCTACCTGTCTCTCGAGGGAATGGAGCGCGCCGTCGGTTCCGGATCGAGCTTCTGCACCTCCTGCTACACGAACGAGTACCCGGTCGCGCTGCCTGCCGAGCAGGCGCGCATTCTCATGGAGAGGCACAAATGAGCGCAGCGGTTGGCGATCGCGATCGCCTTGGGATCAACGCCATCAAGACCCTCGCCATCGATGCCGTGGAACAGGCGAACTCGGGCCATCCCGGCCTGCCGATGGGAGCGGCCGACTACGCTTACCTGCTCTGGACCCGTCACCTGCGGTTCGACCCGTCCGCCCCGGACTGGCCCGATCGCGATCGGTTCGTGCTGTCGCCGGGACACGGCTCGATGCTCCTGTACGCCCTTCTGCACCTGAGCGGCTACGATCTGTCTGTCGACGACCTGAAACGGTTCCGGCAGTGGGGAAGCCGCACCGCCGGACATCCGGAGCACGGGTTCGCGCCCGGCATCGAAACAACCACCGGCCCGCTCGGCCAGGGGGTCGGGAACAGCGTCGGCATGGCGATCGCCGCGAAGATGATGGCCGATCGGTTCAATACCGTCGAGCACACCCTGATCGGCCATCGCGTCTGGGCGATCGTCAGCGACGGCGATCTGATGGAGGGGGTCGCCTCCGAGGCCGCCTCACTCGCCGGACACCTGCGTCTCGGCAATCTGACGCTGATCTACGACGACAACCGCATCACCATCGAGGGGGAGACCCGGATCGCCTTCTCGGAAGATGTCGGCCGGCGATTCGAGGCCTACGGGTTCCATGTTCAGCGCATCGACGGGCACGATCATGTCGAGATCCTGCAGGCGCTCGAGGTGGCCTCCCGGGAGACCGGCCGGCCCGGATTGATCATCGCCCGCACCCATATCGCCCACGGCAGCCCCGGCAAGCACGACACGGCCGGTGCGCACGGCTCGCCGCTCGGGCCGGAGGAGGTGGCGGCGACCAAGAAGAACCTCGGCTGGCCTGCCGGTCCTGCTTTCCACGTTCCGGAAGAGGCGCGCGCTCCGTTCCGGGATCAGGCCGAGGCGGGGAAGACGCTGCACGGTGAGTGGACCCGCGTGTTCGAGGCCTGGAGCACGGCCCGCCCTGAGCGCCGCCGGGAGTGGGACAGCTACGTGACGCGGGCCGTGCCGGAGGACATTCTCGACCGCCTGCTCGCCGCCCTGCCGGCGGAAGCGAAACCTGAGGCGACCCGCGTTACCTCCGGCCGGATCCTGCAGGCCGCCGCCGAGCAGGTGCCGGCCCTGTGCGGCGGCAGCGCCGACCTCGAGCCGTCAACGAAGACGAGGATCAAGGGGAGTGAATCGATTCAGAGTGAGTCATTCGCCGGCCGCAACTTCCACTTCGGCATTCGCGAGCACGGTATGGGGGCGGTGATGAACGGCATGGCCCTCTCCGGCTCGGCCATTCCGTACGGAGCGACCTTTCTTATCTTCTCCGACTACATGCGGCCGCCAATGCGCCTGGCGGCGCTGATGCGCCAGCAGGTCATCTACGTGTTCACGCACGACAGCATCTTCCTCGGCGAGGACGGACCGACCCACCAGCCGGTCGAGCAACTCGCCTCGCTGCGCACCGTTCCCAACCTGGTCGTCGTCCGGCCCGCCGACGGCGCGGAGACGGCGATGGCGTGGACCCTGGCTCTGCAACGCAGGGAAGGGCCGACGGCGCTGGCACTCTCCCGCCAGGGATTGCCGCCCCTGGAGCGCCCTGCCGGCTTCGATCCGAAATCCATGCTGCGCGGCGGCTATCTCCTCGCCGGCGACGGCTCCGCAGACGGGAAGGCGCCGCTCATACTGGTGGCCAGCGGCTCCGAGGTGTCGTGCGCTCTCGCGGCCCGCTCTCTCTTGAAGAAGCAGGGGATCGGCGCGCGGATCGTGTCGATGCCGTGCCCGCAGATCTTTCTCGAGCAGCCGGAGGACTACCGGCGCCTGGTGATCCCGCGGCCGTCGCGCGTGGTGGTGATCGAGGCGGGGTCGACGCAGGGATGGGACCGCATCGCCGGCCAGGACGCGTTGCTTCTCGGGATCGATCGGTTCGGCGCCTCCGCACCGGCGAAAGTGCTGGCGGAGAAATACGGCTTCACCGGCCCGCAGGTGGCCGACAGGATCCTCCACTTCCTCGGGAAATCCTGAAGGGTGTCCGCTCCGGCGCCCGGGTTTTCCGGAGAGGGGCGCTTCGAGCGGCGCGTCAGAACCGGCGGCCTGATCCTCGGCCCGCTGGCCGCGAGCCTCGTCTACCTCCTCAATCCGGGAGGACACCCTCCCGAGGCGCGGTGGCTGATCGCCATCCTGGCATTCACCGTCGTCTTCTGGATGACCGAGGCGATTCCGCTCCCGGCCACTGCCCTGCTGTCATCGTCGCTGGCGATCGTCCTCGGGGTCGCGCCGGCGCGCGAGGTTCTGAGGCCGTATGCCGAGCCGATTATCTTTCTGTTCCTCGGCACCTTCCTGCTGGCCGAAGCGTTCAGGAAATTCGCTCTCGATCGATGGGTCGCAGGGCTGCTTCTCGGCCAGGGGCGCAACGGGAGCCGCTTCGCCCGCAGCCCTCTCGGCCGCATCTTCGGGATCGGCAGCGCCACCGCGGCGATCTCGCTGTGGATCTCCAATACCGCCTCGTCCGCCCTGATGACCCCGATCGCGCTCGGCCTGGGGAAGGGGGGCGAGAAAGGGGACGCTGAGACAGGGGAGGCGCGGCCGTGGATGACGGCGCTCCTTCTCATGGTCGCCTACGGCGCGACCATCGGCGGCATGGCGACCCTGGTCGGCACCCCGCCCAACATTCTCGTGGCCGGATTCCTCGACACGATGTGTGACGTGCAGGTCGGATTCGTCGGCTGGCTGCTGTTCGGCGTACCGATCGCTCTGGTGCTGTTCGTGGTGTCGATTGTCTGGACCTGGCTTGTTCTCGGGCGCCATAGCGGCTGGGGTTCGCCGGCCGGAGCGGCGCCGGTGGAGAGGGCCGAACCGGCGAGCGGGGAAGCGCCGGCATGGCGTCGCACCGGCGCCCGGATCACCCTCGCGGCACTCGGTCTGGCCGTGTTGCTGTGGTGTCTGCCGTCGCTTGCCCGGGTCGTTTATGGCCCTTCCTCCGAATCGGCCCTCGCCTTCGCGGCGCGTCTGCCGGAAGCCGGGGTCGCATTGTTCTGCGCCACGCTGCTGTTCGTCGTGCCGATCGAGTGGCGCCGGCGCCGCTTCGCTCTCTCCTGGCAGGAGGGGAAGCAGATCAACTGGGGGATTCTGATGCTGTTCGGCGGCGGCCTGTCGCTCGGCACGCTGGCGCAGTCGACCGGGGTGGCCCGCTGGGTCGGTGAGGGTCTCAGTTCCTTCGGTCTGGCGCGGACCGGTCCTGGCCTGCTGTTCTGCGCCATCGCCCTGGCGATTATCGTGAGCGAGTTCGCCAGCAACACGGCCGCCGGAACGCTTCTTGTGCCGATGGTGATCGCCGCCGCCGAGGCCTCGGGTCTCGACCCGGTGCGCCCGGCGATCGGCGTCGGGCTGGCCGCCACCTGCGGGTTCATGTTCCCGGTCTCGACGCCTCCCAACGCCATTGTTTTTGGCACCGGACAGGTGCCGCTGCGGCGCATGATCGAGGTCGGCATTTTGCTCGATGTCACCGCGCTTGTCACCATCTGGTGTGGACTGATGCTCCTGACGCCGCTGCTGCCGCAATGATCCTCGCCGGGCACGCCCGGCGGCTCGCCGGCGCGCGCATCGCCCCGTTCGTCGTCGGCCTGGCCGGCTTCGGCGTGTTCGCCGCCACCCTTCGCTACGGCTTCGTCTATGATGACGCTGTCCAGATCCTGAAGAACCCCTGGGTGTGGGATATCCGCCACCTGCCCGATCTGCTGACCCGCCCGATATGGTCGTTCTTCGATGCGCAGCCGTCGAACTACTACCGCCCGGTGCAGATGGTTCTCTACTTCGTCGACGCGCAGCTCTTCGGACGCCATCCGTTCGCCTTCCACCTCACCAACGTCGTGATGCACGCCCTGGTGGCGGCTCTTGTTTTCCTCCTTCTCCACCGCATCACCGGCCCGACGCGCGCCCTGTTCGCGGCGCTGCTGTTCGCCGTGCATCCGGTGCACGTTGAGTCGGTCGCCTGGATCGCCGGATCGACCGACGTCAACTGCGCCCTCCTTGTCCTCCTGACGCTCCTCACCTGGCAGAGAGCCGGCGCTGCGGCCGCCGCGGGCGGTCCGACCGGGCGCTGGTATCTGCTGACCGGGACGCTCTTTGTTTTCGCTCTGCTCGCCAAGGAGATCGCGGTCGTGACCCCCGTTCTGGCTCTCCTCCTGCCGCGGGTCGAGCCGGCGGACGAGGCGGGGAGTCGGCATCGATCGATAGGGCGTTCCGGGAGCAGGGAGACGAAAGGAGCCTGGGCGCGCCGGCTCGGGGTGGCCGCTCCGGTATTCGGCGTTGGCCTGGCCATCTATGTTGCTCTGCGGCTGCAGGCGCTTGGGACGTTGAAGCCGATCCTGGCCCGGCCGGAACTGACCGCCGGCGAGGTGATCGGCGGGGGACTCGGTCTCATCCCGCGATACCTGATGGTTCTGGTCGCCCCCTGGAGGTTGATCCCCGACCGTGTGCTCGAGCGGACCGGGGGGCCGTTCGAGCCGCTCGCCTTGCTTGGCGCCGCGATCGTCATCGGCGCCGTCGCCGCGGTGGTCCTCCTGCGTCGCCGGGCGCCGATCTATGCCCTGGGGATCGCGATGATCTTCCTGCCGTTGGCGCCGGTGCTGCGCATCGATCTCTTCGCCCACGACCATCTGCCGGATCGCTATCTCTATCTCCCGTCGCTCGGGATCGTTCTGCTGATGGCGGAGCTGGGGGCGGCCGTGGCGCGGCGCGCCGCCCCGGCCCTCTCCCGCTGGGCCGTGCCGGTGGCGATCGCGCTGCTTGCCGCCGGCGCCGTCCGCACCGTGACCGCGGCAGAAATATGGCGGGACGACGAGACGCTCGGCCGGGCCGGGATCGCGCTCGCTCCGCGATCGATCGCCATGCACCTCGTTCTGATCAGTGCCCTCGACGTGGCCGGCCGGGTCGACGAGGCCTATGAAGTGGCCCGCCGGGCCGGAGCTATCGATCCGGACGACCGGCGGGTGCGGGCCGCCCTCAGCGGCCTGCGGGCGCGGCTCGAGGCGACCGGCCCCGGGGAGGCGATCGCCATCTACCGCAGCGCCCTGGCGGCCGATGCGCGTCAACCGCACCTGTGGGCGAGCCTCGCCGCCTCCTACGTCGTAGCAGGTGAGCCACAGCAGGCGATCGAGGCGGCCGCGAGCGCGCTCAAGCTCGATCGCTACAACACGGCGGCGATCCTGAATCTCGGCACGGCGCTGGGGATGACCGGAGATCACGCCGGGCAGGAGCGCGAGGCGCGCCGTCTGCTCGACCTCGATCCGAGGTCGGCCTCCGGCTGGCTCAACCTCGGCGCCGCGCGCCTGTCACAGGACGATCCGATCGGTGGTGAGGAAGCACTCCGCCATGCCGTGGAACTGGAACCGACGATGGCCCGGGCCCACTACTACCTCTCCTACATCGCCTCACGGATCGGCGACCGACCGGCGGCGGTCGAGTCGGCCCGCCGGGCGGCCGACCTCGGGCCCGGAGAGGCCGACTACTGGAACCGCCTCGGGGTGGCTCTGGCCCGCTCGGGATCGACGGCGGAAGCGGGCGACGCGTGGCGCCGGGCGCTCTCCATCGAGCCCGGTCACCAGCAGGCGGCCGCCTACCTGAAGCGTCTCCAGGAAGAGAGCAGCGGCGGGTGAGCGGGGGCTGAGCACACTCACGTCATCTCGCTGAACAGGGGGCCACGATTCTGGAACAAAGCCAGTGTCCGGGGGCAGATTCTGTTCGTCGTGAGGTAGGGAGCCGGGACTTATTCCTCCTGAACGCCGGAGTGGTACTTCCCTCCCATGTACCACCTCTCTCCCGGGCGCGTGGCTCCGCCGGCGGCCTCGAGGCTGATCACCATCCCCTTGATCGCCTGCTTGTCGAATGCTGTGAATTCCTCCAGGCGGAAGAACGCGTCCCGCTGCAGGTCCCTGACGGCGAAGACCCCGGCGCTGGCAGGGTCTCCCTC
>CBDUYA010000051.1:0-12725 GCA_965371335.1 uncultured bacterium
CAGGATGTTCTGGACAGTCTCCTTGCCGAGGTAGTGATCGATGCGGTAGATCTGGGTCTCCTCCAGCACCTGCCTGATGTCGCGATTGAGCGCCCGGGAGCTCTCCAGATCCTGCCCGAACGGCTTCTCGATGATCACCCGCCGCCACGATTCGCTGCTCTCCTTCACCAGGCCGTTCTCGCCCAGCCGGTCGACGATGGAAGCGAACGCCCCGGGAGGCGTGGCGAGATAATGCAGCAGGTTCCCGCCCGTGCCGTGCTCTCTGCCGACCCGGCTGGTCATCTCCTTCAGTCTCCGGTACGACTCCGGGTCATCGAAATTACCCCGCAGATAGTGGATTCTTCGCACCAGATCTTCGCAGGCCGCCGCGTCGGCCGGCGCGGGAGCGAAGTTTTTCAGATCTTTCATCATCTGGTCGCGGAACCGGTCGGTGTTGAGATCCTTGCGGGCCAGGCCGACCACCGCAAAGCGGTCGTTCAACAGCCCGCTTCGCTTCAGGTTGTAAAGCGCCGGGATCAGCTTGCGCTTGGTGAGATCACCTGCGGCGCCGAAGATCGCCAGGATGCAGGGATCTCCGGGACGGCCTGGCGTGATCTCTCTCGTGGCGGTGTCAATCTGCGATGGCATCGTTCGTCTCTCCCCCGACAGCCGGATCGTTATGCCTTCTTCTCGACGTGCCCGCCGAACTTCTCCCGCATCGCCGACAGAAGTTTCTCGCCGAACGTGTCGTCAACCCGCGACCGGAAGCGGGTGTAGAGGGCCGCCGACAGGACGGTGGCGGGGACCGCCTCCTCGATCGCCGCCATCAAGGTCCAGCGGCCTTCGCCGGAGTCGGCCACCGAGCCGCTGTACCCGCTCAATGCCGGGTTCTCGGCCAGAGCCATCGCGGTCAGATCGAGAAGCCACGATCCGACCACGCTGCCGCGCCGCCAGACCTCGGCAATGTCGGCCAGGTTCAGGTCGTAGCGTCGCGCCTCCGGCAGGTCCCGCGAGGCGGCGCCTCTCATGATATCGAATCCTTCGGCGTAGGCCTGCATCAGTCCGTATTCGATGCCGTTGTGGACCATTTTGACGAAGTGGCCGGCGCCGACCGGCCCGCAGTGCAGGTATCCTTCCTCCGCCGTGCCCTCAGCCGGGCGCTGGGGTGTGCGGGAGATGGAGCCGAGGCCGGGAGCGAGCGCTTTGAACACCGGATCGAGCCGCTGGACGACCTCTTTGTCCCCGCCGATCATCATGCAGTAGCCACGCTCCATGCCCCAGACGCCGCCGCTGGTGCCGACGTCGACGTAGTCGATTCCTTTTTCCCGCAGGGCCTGCGCGCGGCGGATGTCGTCCTGGAACCAGGTGTTGCCGCCGTCGATGACGGTATCGCCCTTCGACAGCGTTGCTCCGAGTTCCATGACCACCTTCTCGGTCGCATCGCCTGCCGGGACCATCACCCAGGCGACGCGCGGCGCAGGGAGCGCCGCGACCGCCTGTTCGATCGAGGTGGCGCCCTCCGCCCCTTCCGCCACGAACTTTTCGACACTCTCCGCCTGGCGGTCGCTGGCGACGATCTGGTGTCCCCCGCGCATCAACCGGCGCGCCATGTTGCCTCCCATTCGACCCAGCCCGATCATTGCCAGCTTCATCGTCATCTCCCCGGTAGCGAGTCTCCGCTCTTCAGCGGAAGATCCTGAAAAACCGCTTGAAAATTTTCTTTGCCGTCGGCGTCAACTTGGTGCGCCGCCAGGTGTCGGCCACTTTGCGGACCATTTCGCCCTGCGTCGGGTAGGGATGGATAGTCCCGGCGATCCTGCCGAGGCCGAGACCCGCGGTGATCGCCAGCGTCAGCTCGCTGATCAGATCGCCGGCGTGTTCCGCCACGATCGTGGCGCCGAGAATCTGGTCGGTCCCTTTCTTCAAGTGGACCCGCACAAATCCCTCGTTCGACCCGTCGAGCACCGCCCGATCGAGTTCCTCGATCGACTTGGTGTAGGTCTCGCAGGCGATGCCGGCGCGCCGGGCGTCGTCCTCGTACATCCCCACATGGGCGATCTCCGGACTGGTGTAGGTGCACCAGGGAATCACCAGCCGGTCGGCGCGCGCCCGGCCGAAGAACAGGGCATTCTGCACCACGATACGGGCATGCGCGTCGGCCACGTGGGTGAACTGATAAGGAGAGCAGACGTCGCCGACGGCGTAAACGTTGCGGTTGCTGGTGCGCAGACGATTGTCGACCACAACGCCCTTGCCGGTGAAACGGACGCCGGCCCGCTCGAGCTCCAGCGACTCCACGTTCGGCTGCCGTCCGGTGGCGACCAGGATCTGATCGGCGACAGCTCGCTCGCGGCGCCCATCGCGCTCGTAATGCAGGATACGCTCGTCGCCGGAGCGCTCCGCCGACAGCAGCTTGGAGCCGAGCTGCAGGCGGACACCGTCGCGCACCATGACGCCCTCGACCACCACCGCGGCGTCGCGATCCTCGCGCGGCAGAAGCTGCGGGCCGCGGTTGATCAGCGTGACCTCGCTGCCGAAGCGGGCGAAGGTCTGCGCCATTTCGCAGCCGATCGGACCGGCGCCGATCACCAGCAGGCGCCGGGGCAGCTCCTCGAGCCAGAAAACCGTCTCGTTGGTCAGCGGCTCCGCCTCCCTCAGGCCGGGGCAGGGGGGAAGGGTCGCCCGCCCGCCGGTGGCGATCACCGCCCGGCGGAAGTTGAGCCGCGCATCGCCGACCTCGACCGTACCGCGATCGACGAAACGCCCTGAGCCGAGGAACACGTCGACGCCGAGATCGCGGAAGCGCGCCACGCTGTCGATCGGACTGAGATCGGCGCGCAGGCGGCGCATGCGGCGCATGACCGCGGCAAAGTCGCCCGCGCCGCTGGCGGCGGGGGCGCCGAAGGTGTCCGCCGCCCGGGCGACTTCCGTCCAGGCGCGGGCGGCGCGAATGATCCCCTTGGAGGGGACGCAGCCGACGTTCAGGCAATCGCCCCCCATCATGTGCTTCTCGATCAGCGCCACGCGCGCCCCGAGGCTGGCCCCGGCCGCCGCCGTCACCAGGCCGCCGGTGCCGGCGCCGATCACCACCAGGTGATAGCGATCTTTCGGGGTCGGATTGACGTAGTCGCCCGGGTGGACATTCGCCAGATGACGCAGATTGTGCTCGTCGAGGGGACGGATGAAGCTCTCGGGAGCGCTCATGACGCCGCCCCGGTCGCCTTGGTCGCCTCGGACAACGCCCGGCGCGCCAGGCGGGTGACGAGGATGGTGACGGCGAGCGTCGCCACGAGACCGAGGCCGAATACGGCATAGTATCCGGCGCCGCGCTCCACCGCGGCGCCGCCCGCCAGATCCGCCACCTCGCGGACCAGCCCGCCGTAGTACACGTAAAGGAATGTTCCCGGCAGCATCCCGATCGAGGCCATGAGGTAATCGATGAAGCGGACGCGGGTCAGCCCGAGAGCGTAGTTCAATAAGTTAAAGGGGAAGGCGGGGGAGAGGCGCAGCAGAAACACGATCTTGAATCCCTGCCCCGCGATCGCCCGATCGATCGCCGCGAACTTCCTGTTCCCCTCGATGCGCCGCTCGATCGCACGGCGCGCCACGTAGCGCGCCACCAGAAAGGCGGCGGCGCTGCCGAGCGTGGCACCGACGAACACGTAGGCGACGCCGCGCCCCAGGCCGAAGATCGCCCCGGCCGCCATGGTGAGGAGCAGCCCCGGCACGAAGGCCACGGCCGCGACAAGGTAACCGAGGATGAAGACGACAGGGCCCCAGACTCCCAGGCCCTCGACCCACCGGGCGAAGTCCGGCAGGTAGGCTACGGCCGCCTTGCCCCAGTAAACAATGAGGACGATCGCCACGATCCCGACGACGATCGGGATGATCGGCAACCGACGGCGGGCAGGTTTCACGACCGGGGTATCGGCCATCTGATTCATTGGTTTCCTCTCGATATAGGTCGTCCCCTGCGGCCGGGCGGCGACCTGTCCAGAGACCTAACGGGCCGGGGCGGCGGTCGATTCCCGCCCGCCCTCCAAAGAATCGATATGGCGAACTGGCGGGCGTGTCCCCTGAACCTGCACATGGCGTGTGGAGCTGTCCCCTGCGACGTGATCAGGGGCGGATTGTAGCCCGTTTCGCGGGACCGGTAAACGCCCCGGCGCACTCCACGTTTCGCCCTGTTGGGGCAGGGCTCACGGGCTGTTCGCGCGCGTAAGGAGGCGGCCCGGCTCGCCCCAATCGTAGTAGAGTAGAAACTCCGACTCGGGAACGGCTCGCGCTGGTCCGATCGACGTTCCGGATCGAGGCTCTTTATCGGGAGGACGCCATGGGTGCGAAGCATATCGGAATCCTGACCGGGGGGGGAGACGTCCCCGGCCTCAACGCGGCCATCAAGTCGGTCTACCAGGCCGCCAGGGACCGGGGGTGGGTGCGCGAGGGGAGTCGCGATGCCAACGTGACCGGAATCCGGCGCGGCTGGCGGGGGACGATCCACATGGGTTTCGATCCGGCGGCTCCGGGGTCGGTCGAAGTGATTCCTCTGACCGACGACCTGGTGCGCACCGTCGATCGCACCGGCGGGACCTTCCTGCATACCAGCCGCACCCGTCCCGATCGCCTGCCGCTGGCCGATATTCCCGCGCGCCTGCAGCGCCGGCTGAGCGAGCTGCCGCGTGTCAGGGAGGGGGAGGAGATCTACGATCTCACCAGCGAGGTCATGCGCAATCTCGAGGGGTTCGGCATCGACTGCCTGGTCGCCATCGGCGGCGACGACACCCTCGGCTACGCTCATGCCCTCAGCACGCGCGGCTTCCCGGTGGTCGGCATCCCCAAGACGATGGACAACGATGTGCGCGGCACCGAGTACGCCATCGGCTTCGGGACCGCGATCACGAGGGCCGACGAGTTCATCAACCGGCAGCGGACCCACATCGCCTCCTCAGAGCTGGTCGGCGTGTTCCGCATCTTCGGCCGCAATGCGGGCTTCACGGCGCTCGGCACCGCCATGGCCCTGTCGGACATCCGCTGCCTGATTCCGGAGCACCGCTTCGATCTCGAGAAGCTCTGCCAGCGGGTGAAGGAAGACTACGAGCAGAACGAGCATAGCTACGCACTGGTGATCTGCTCGGAAGGGGCAATCTGGGAGGGGGGTGAGGTCAGGCAGATCGGGCCGGCCGACTCCTACGGACACCGCAAGAAGGCGAGTGTGGGTGAGATGCTGGGCGATGCGATCACCCGCGTGACGGGGCTGAAGACGCGCGTGATCGACGTCACCTACGATCTGCGCAGCGGCAATCCGCACGCCCTCGACAAGATTGTCGCCAACACCTTCGGCGCGCTCGCCGTCGAGCTGATCGCGCAGGGCAAGACCGACCAGATGGTCTGCCTGCAGGGCGGCCTCTACTCCCACACCGCCCTGCCCGATCCGGCGAAGGGGGCACGCCCGGTCGACGTCGAAACCTACTATGACAAGGAACGGTTTCGCCCACGTTTGTCACGCCAGTTCGGCCGCCCCGTCTTATTCTAAATCCGCCGGCGGAGTCACAGCGGCGCCGCGTGCGCCGCCTCGCGGCATCAGGTGGTTCGCGGCATCAGGTCGTGCGCTCGAGGACCTCCTTCATCTCCGCCTGATCGTAGGCGCGCAGCGTCTTTGTGCGGATGTTGCCGGCCCGGCTCAGGGTCAGAAGCAGGGCCATGATCGCCTTGTCGTCCGGGCCTTCGAGGATGAGCACGCCGTCGTGCCCTCCCGTCGTCCAGTAAAGCTCTTTCACGGTGATGCCCGCTTTTCCGGCCGACTCCCGGAACGCGGCGGCCCTCTGCGGCGATTCCTTGATAGTGGCAAGTCCCTTCTGCGTGTAATCGATCAGCGTGACGTATGTCGCCATGCGTTGCTCCTCAGGATGTGGCGTCGCCTATTCGACGACGACGTCTTGAATGCCGAGCTCGGTCGACAGAAACTGCTTGACCCCCTCGCGCCCGGTCATCTCGAGACGGACCGGGCCGTTCTCCTCCTGCACGCGGAGTTCGAAATTCAGGAAGGGGCAGCAGAGGCGTTCCAGCGCGATGAACTCCACCAGCTCGGCCAGGGTCGAGGCGCTCGGCTTGAACACCATCCCGTAGCCCTGTTCCAGCTCGTACAGCTCGCGCAGCGACTGACCGAGCCGGCTCACCAGCTCCTCGCGGCGCCGGCGGTCCCCGTTGCTCAGCACGAACAGATCGCAACTGAGCGGCGAACGATGAATCCCCACGGTCTCCCTCCGTCGATCTTCTTGATCGGGGTGGTCCGATCCGTTGCCTGGCATAATCACCCGCGCCCATTGTGCTTCATGGTTCCTGCGTCGAAGAAGCTGGTGACTCGCGCGTTGCATCGAGGCAGACGACCGGATCATCGCCAATCACCTCGGCGCTGTGCATCACGCCGCGCGGCACCTCCAGGTTGTCGCCCCGTTCGAGAATCACCTCTTCGTCGCCCATCGTCATGCGGAAGCGGCCTGACAGCACGGCATCGATCTTGTCTTCATCGTGACTGTGCTCGGAGAAGCAGGTCCCGGGAGGGTAGACGTAGCGGGAGACGTGATAACCGCGCGCCTCCAGCCGGTTGCACAGCGCGCTCTCGGTGAGGGGGCCGTCCCTCTCAGCATCCCACTGTTCGACCCGAGGTGCATCACTCATCCGATCACCCCCGCGGCGTTTCGAACGCGCTCCAACAGAATACCTAGACAGGCTCCCGGCATGAGACGGTCCTCAAAGATTGCTTGTAAGCTGCCCCGATGGGGCCGCTAGTCTATCACCTGCGACGCGGTGATGCGAGGTTCCCGGGCCGGCTCGCGCGGCGGGCAGCGGCGCAGCGGCCGTCAGAGCACCGGCTCGCTGTTACGGGTGGTCTCCTCGCGGAACAGCTCGATGAGGCGGCGGGTCACGGATCCGGTGCCGCCCGCGCCGATCGGCCTGCCGTCGACCCGCGTCACCGGCGCCAGCTCGCCCATCGTTCCGGTGCAGAAGGCCTCATCGGCCCGATACAGCTCGGTGGTCGACAGGTCGCGCACGGCGCAAGGAATATGGTTGGCGCCGCACAGAGACAGGATGGCGGCGCGCGTCATTCCTTCCGGGCAGGCATGGGTGTGAGGGGTGACGACCGTTCCCGCCTCGACCAGGAAAATGTGGGTGGCGTTGGTCTCGGCGATGAACCCGCGCGTGTCGAGCATCAGAGCGTCGTCGGCCCCCGCCGCGTTTGCCTGCATCTTGGCGAGAATCGAAGGGAGCAGGTTGGCGTGGTGGATTTTCGGGTCAAGCACGTCGGGTCCCGGCCGGCGTATCGAGCTGGTGATCAGCGACAGGCCCTTCGTGCCGTAAACCGGCGGCTTATGTTCGGCGAGCACAATCAGGGTCGGCCCCGACTGGTTGAGGCGCGGGTCCATCCCCGAGGTGATCTTCTCGCCGCGCGTCAGGGTCAGCCGGATGTGCACGCCGTCGCGCATCTCGTTCGCCTGCAGGGTGCGGCGGATCTGCGTGATGATCTCCCCGGCGGACGGGATTGAGGCGAACCCGAGCGCCAGGGCCGAGCCGCGCAGCCGATCGAGATGCTCCCGCAGACGGTAGATCTTTCCGTCGTAAAGGCGCAGCCCCTCCCACACCGCGTCGCCTCCCTGCACGGCGCTGTCGAACGGGCTGATGCGCGCCTGATCGCGGTGCGCGATCTCCCCGTTGATGTTCACCAGCAGATCGCGATTGCGCTCGTTGAACGTCTGCAGCATCGGCGGTCTCATTCCTCTAGGGCGTCAGGCGATGATTGTACAGCCTCTCGTAGTAGGGGCGGCAGGAGGCGTGCAGCGGCTCGAGCCGCGCCGGCAGCGGCCCGGACTGCGGTCTGTAGGGCTGGAAACGGCTGGAGGAGAGCACGTTGCCGTACCAGTGTCTGGCCCACACGCCGTCGGTCGGGCGCGGTCCCGGGTTCCAGGAGAGCATGGCCGGGGTGAACGGGACGCCCAGCGCCGAGCACAGGCTGCGCAGCACCCCTGCCGGATCCAGCAGGACGTCGCGCGCATCGATGACCGGGGGAGCGGTTCCGCTGTCCCGGAGGATCGCTTCGAACAGCTCCCACTGTTGCGCCAGGCCGGTCTCCTCGAGGCGCGGCGCCGGCACGACCCGGGCGAGCGACGTGAGCATCCCGGCGGGATCGCGAATCAGGAACGCGTTGCGCAGGGCGCCGATCCATCCCCTGTCGATGCCCGGCAGAAGATGGTGCGCCATCTGCTTCTGATAGAAGATCGATCGCCCCTCCGGGATCGGTCCGGTCAATCGCTTCACCACGACCCGCCAGTCGGTCTCCTGCGCCGCCAACACCTCGTCGCGCCCGGGGTGCTCGATGCCGGTCGTCTTCAGGTAGTGGGCGTAGAGCGGCTCGTCGCAGACATAGGTGTCGGGGCGGCTTCCCCAGGAGCGCAGCAGGGCGGTCGAGATGTTGCGCGGACCCGACCACATGGCGATCCGGATCCCGGCCGCAGAGTCACCAGATCGGCGCTCCTGCCCCGGCGGACCGTCAGGTCCGTCTGCGGGCATGGCGTGGCAACCGGTCGTCCAGGCCGACCCAGGAGAGCTTGCGATCGACCCAGACGTGACTGCCCGGAGCGACGATCTCGGGAGCGTCGAGGCTGCAGGCGGTGAGATTGATGGAGACGGAGGCCTCCCCGTTCTGATAGGTGAGCTGGGTGCCGCACTCCCGGCAGCAGGTCCGGACGATGCGGGGCCGCGTCGTGTAGGTGGCCGGCGTTCCCTTCAGCCTACGACGCACGTCTGCCTCGGTGGAGCCGTGCCATTCGACAGGCATCCGCGAAGGAGACAACCTGCCGAAGGTAAGCGCCATAGCGCGCGTGGGCCAGATCGCCTGCGGTCTGGGTGAGCAGGCTGTAAAGGCGTTCCTCTGGATTTGCCTGGACCGCACCGATCGGGACACCCTCCCGGCGCAGGCGAGGAGCAGCCAGCGAGACCACCAGACTTTCCAGCGTTGCCTTTTCGGCGGCAAGGTCGGCGAGGCCGGCATCCACCATCTCTCCGCCGGGCAGGCCCAGGGCCGCAAAGCTCGTGGCCCCGAATCGCTCTCGAATCCATCGTGCAGCGACGGCGCGGCGGGCGATCGTCCTTCTGGCGTCCGGGGTCATGCCGATAGCCCGCGCCCGGCCGCCGGCACGACCGTATCGCCGAAATCGCTCCCGGATGTCCTTGGGCAGTTGCATCACCGAAAGTATATACTTAGGGGCTAAGCATTATAAGGAGATAGTTAACACGAAAATCACGGGCCATCAATGGTTTGGCTGATTATGAGAGCGTCGACGCCATCACGTCCCGAGGTCGGCCAGCAGCTTCGACTTGCGATCGTCCAGGGTGGCGAGCTGCGTCTTCAGCCTCTTGAGCTCTCGGTTGATGCTGGCCAGCTCCGTCCTCGCCTGCCTGTCTTTGAGGTAGTTGCCCCCGTTCATCTTCTTGACCACCGCCTCGACCTCTCGTCGAAGCAGGCGCAAGAAGGGGTTCCCGTGGATCGAGCTGTGGCGGTACTGGAGCTCTCCGGCCCGGATGGCCTGGACGATCTCCTCCTGCGTCAGCCCGTACTCCTTGCGCGCCGTCTTGTCGCTGAGCGTCGCGCCCTTGCGCTGCCACTCCGAATCCAACCCGTGCATCGCTCCATCTCCTCTGCAAGCTCGTCGCTGACCGTCCGTCAGTGCGGCGGTTGCAATCGCTGGCGAAGTATCCGGCGGATCTCCCGCTCGAAATAGGTCCTCACCGCCGGCCACGAAATTTCACGCAGGAGACGGGGCATCGGCTCCTTTTCGGCGTCATCGAAGTAAACGAGAGCGCGAACCGACTGGGCGAGGAAGTCGTGATGATCAGGGAAGCGTGCCTTGCATGCCTCCAGTACCGTGGCGAGCCCGATCTCCTTGCAGACGACGTAGAGGTCGAGGAAGTCCTTCCTGGCGCCACGACCGACCACGGCGCTTACCTTCATCGCCGCGATGTCTCTCACCGAGGCGACGGACAGGCGGCGCCACTCCGAGGTCGGGTCGAGGAGGCGATAGCGGTAACGAAACAGGCTGACGTTCGTCTTTCCGAGCAACAAGTGGCAGGTCCCATCCTTGAAGTCGAGGATGCTGAGAGGGCCGGATCGAGCCAGCGCCTCGATCAGCTCCTGGCGTTCCCCGGCGCCCGGGACGCTGGCCGAGGAGAAGAGATCGAGGTCCAGCGAGACGCGGTGCCCCAGCCACAGAGCCAACCCGGTGCCGCCCGCGAGATAGAATTCCGCGCCCACAACATCGGCCAGGCGCGCTGCTGCCGCCCTTGCATCCTCATCCAGCACCTCCTCGCGCCAACTCACCTGTCGTGCCACGGGTCGGTGCCCCTCCACGGCGGGGCCGGCCGTGGCCGGACTCCCAGGTAGAGTGACCAGAGGCGCAGGCTGCGCGGCGGGAGCTGCCGGGAGCCTTCCGCCTCGAGAAAGCGGGCGATGGCAGGGGCCCCGTAACGCTGGAACGCCCACTTCGCGTCCTCGAGGCTGCCGGCCTCTAGCACCCGCGACAGGATGAGATCGCGATCCCGGCCGGCGTTCAGCCGCGCCATGTCATGCTCTGGAAACAGGCGCTGCAGGCGGGATGGCACCGGTTGAGCGGTCATCGGGCTGCGGGAAAGGCGTTCGACGGAATCCCGTTCCACGAGCCACTGGCCCAGCACCTTGCCCGCCGGGACCAGGTCTCCCGATTCGAGGTATCGGTACACCTGGCGCCGCGACCGCCGGAGCACCCGGCAGGCCCCGGCCACCGTGCAGACGCGCCGGGTTCCCCGGCCAGCGACGCGGAGTCTCCCCTCCCCGGGGCCGGTCTCCAGGAACAGAGATCTACATTTCATGTCATATAATATGTCATAAAAACTCGCAGAT
The DNA here is from genome assembly GCA_965371335.1 of uncultured bacterium. Classification (GTDB taxonomy): domain Bacteria; phylum Acidobacteriota; class Polarisedimenticolia; order Gp22-AA2; family Gp22-AA2; genus CBDUYA01. The sequence goes on from CBDUYA010000051.1 coordinate 10,910, forward strand.
AGCAAGCTGCCGAGGCGAATCCCCAGCCTGTACCGGCCAAAGATCGGCCCGGATTGCCGCCCAAGTTGACAGATGGAATCTTGTCGGGGAACCGCAGTTTCTGGCCAATCCGCCGACCTGGAGCTTAACTGGAGCTTAAGATGTACGCGGTCGGCGTTTTGTGCGTCCAGGCGCTGAGCGAAGACGAATCGCCGGGCGGGAAGAATCGACATGATCATTGTGCTGAAACCTGATATTCGGGACGAAGAGCTCAAGGCTCTGGAGGATCGCGTCCGCCGGCACGGCAATACCACCGTGGTGGTGGAGGGGCGCGATCGCTGCGTGCTGGCGGTGCTCGGGCAGGCCATGTTCGATCCGCTCGAACTGCACGGTCTGCCGGGCGTGGCGCAGGTCCTCAAGGTCGGGCGGCCGTACAAGCTGGCCGGCCGCGAAGTGAAGCGGGAGAAAACCGTCGTCCGCGTGGGCGACGTCGAGATCGGCGGCGACCGGATCGTGATCATGGCCGGGCCGTGTGCGGTGGAAAACCGGAAGATGCTGCTGGAGACGGCGCGCCGGTGCGCCGCCGCGGGCGTCACGGTGCTCCGGGGCGGCGCGTTCAAACCGCGGACCTCGCCCTACTCCTTCCAGGGACTGGGCGAGGAGGGACTCAAGATTCTCGCCGAGGCGCGCGCAGAGACCGGCCTCAAGATCGTGACCGAAGTCATGACGCCGGCGCGCGTCGGGCTGGTGGCGAAGTATGCCGACATTCTCCAGATCGGCGCGCGCAACATGCAGAACTACGATCTGCTGAAGGAATGCTCGCAGGTGAAGCGGCCGGTGCTCCTGAAGCGCGGCCTGTCGGCCACGATCGACGAACTTCTGCAGTCGGCGGAGTACATCCTGTCGGCGGGAAAGAACCCGGATGTCATCCTTTGCGAGCGCGGGATCCGGACGTACGAAACCTCGACCCGGAACACGCTCGATCTCAACGCGCTGCCGGTCCTGGCGGAGCGGACGCACCTTCCGGTCGTGGTCGATCCGAGCCACGGGACCGGCGTGCGGTCGTACGTGATGCCGATGGCGCGCGCGGCCGTGGCGGCGGGGGCGGACGCGATCATGGTGGAGGTCCATCCCGAGCCGGAAAACGCGATCTCGGACGGGCCGCAGAGCCTCACGCCCGATCAGCTTGACGTTCTCGTGCGGGAACTCCAGGTGATCGCACCGGTGGTGGGACGAAGCCTGGACCTTCGTGTGATCCCTCCGGTCGTGCCGAAACGAAAGGGCCGGAAGAAGGCTGCGGACGCCGCTTTCCAGGGAGAGCGCGGCGCGTTCAGTGAGAAAGCGACGCGGCAGGTCTTCGGGATGAAGACGAGGACGCTTCCGTGTCCGTCGTTCCGGGACGTGTATGAGGCGGTCGTCGCCGGGCGGGCGAACTACGGCATCCTGCCGATCGAGAACACGCTGGGCGGGTCGATCCTGCAGAACTACGACCTGCTCTACGAGTACGACGTGCGGATCGTCGGCGAGACGAAGCTCCGCGTCGTGCACAACCTGATCGGGCATCCCGGGACAAAGCTGAAGGACGTCCGCCGCGTCTATGCCCATCCGCAGGCGGCGGCGCAGTGCGAGCGTCTCCTGCGCGCGCATCCGGAGTGGACGGTCTACCAGGTCCACGACACGGCGGGCGCCGTGAAAATGATCCGGGACGAGGGCATCACCGACGGCGCGGCGATCGCGGGCGTGGCTGCGGCGACCAGGTTCCAGATGGAAATCATCAAGGAGAGCATCGAGAGCGACCCGCAGAATTACACGCGGTTCGTCGTGATCGCGAAGGAGG
>CBDUYA010000052.1:0-12706 GCA_965371335.1 uncultured bacterium
GCCGTTCTTCTCGACCCGCAAGCAGGGCGAGAGAGTCGGTCTCGGCCTGGCGACGGTGTACGGCACGGTGAAGAGCCACGAGGGATGGGTCGAGGTGACCAGCGCCCCGGGAAAAGGATCGTCGTTCGTCGTCTATCTCCCGGTCTGGAACGTCGCCCGGTACCCGCAGGCGGTGAAGCATGGCGCCGCCGCAGCGCTGCCAGGCGACCGCCCGGACGGCGCCGCCGGGGGCGCTGCGGCGGAAGCGACCATTCTCGTCGTTGATGACGAATCGGTGGTGCTGGCGCTCGCCCGGGACGTTCTCGAGATGCACGACTATCGGGTCGTCACCGCCCGCAACGGCGAAGAGGCGCTGCGCCTGTTCCGGAAGAAGGCCGGGGCGATCGATCTGGTGCTCCTCGATCTGACCATGCCGGTGATGAGCGGAGAAGAATGCTTCCGCTGCCTGCGGGAGCTCGACCCCGCGGTCCGGGTCGTGATCAGCAGCGGGTTCTCGGCGGAGAGCAGCGCCAGCCAGGTGCTGCGCGACGGGGCGCTCGATTTCGTGCAGAAGCCGTTCGACATCAACGGCCTCGCCCGCACCATCCAGCAAGCATTACGACGAACGCCGCGACTCCCGACAGCCGCCGCCGGCTAGTCAGGAGCCTGTCCGGCCGGCCGCCTTACCTCAGTAGCCGACCGGGCGATCGCGATTCTGCTCGTCCAGCCACTCCTTCAGCGGGGCGAAATAATCGAGCAGCGCCGTGGCATCCATGCGGCGGGTGCCGGCCACCGCCTCGAGCGCCTCGGGCCATGGACGGCTCAGCCCCATCTCGAGCATCGCCCGCAGCTTGTGGCCGGCGGCGTCGTTGTCGTAGATGGAGCAGAGGTGGAGCGGCCCCTCGTAGCCGGCCTCTTTGCATAGGGCGCGGTGGAACTGGAACTGCAGGATGGTCGCCAGGAAGTAACGGGTGTAGGAGACATTCGCCGGGATGTGATACTTGGCGCCCGGGTCGAACTCGGCCTCGCTGCGGGCGACCGGAGCGTCGATCCCCTGGTACCTGCGCCGCAGGTCCCACCACGCCGCGTTGTACTCGTCGGGCGTCACCTCGCCGGAGAACACCTGCCAGCGCCACTGATCGACCAGCAGGCCGAACGGCAGGAAAGCGACCTTGTCGAGGGCCATCTTCATCAGCAGACCGAGATCGCCGCCCCCCTTCGCCTTCTCGCCGAGGAGCCCGATCTGCTTCAGGTAGTCCGGCGTCACCGACAGGGCGATGGTGTCGCCAACCGCCTCGTGGAATCCGCTGTTGGCGCTCCCCCGGAAGAGCGGCGGCTGCCGCTTGTAGGCGCGCTGGTAGAAGTTGTGCCCCAGCTCGTGGTGCACGGTGGAGAAGTCCTCCTCGTTGATCTCGATGCACATTTTGATGCGCAGGTCGTCGACCCCGTCGATGTCCCAGGCGCTGGCGTGGCAGACCACCTCGCGATCGGCCGGCTTGGTGAACAGCGAGCGCTCCCAGAAGGTCTCCGGCAGAGGGTCGAACCCGAGCGACAGGAAGAAGCGTTCGCCGTAACGCACCATTTCGCGGGCGTCGACCTTTTTCTTCCGCAATAACTTCGTCACGTCGAACCCGGGATCCTGTTTCGGTGGGGCCACCAGGGGGTAAATATTCAGCCAGCTCTGCGCCCACATGTTCCCCAGCAGGTGAGCCGGGATCGGCCCCTTCTCCGGAACCCGCTCGGGACCGTATTCCTCGATCAGCGACGCGCGCACGTGGGCATGCAGCGCTTCGTACAGCGGGGAGACCTGCTGCCACAGCCGCTCGACTTCGGCGGCGAATTCGTCGTGCGGCATGTCGTACTTGGAGCGCCACATCGCGCCCAGGTCGTCGAAGCCGAGCTCGCGCGCTCCCTTGTTGGCCAGCTCGACGAACCGCCGGTACATGTCGCGCAGCGGCGGTGAGATGGTGCGCCAGCCGCGCCACACCTCGAGCAGCCGGTCGGCATCGCGGCTCTCAGTGAGAATGCGGCTCATGTCGCCGAGAGTGAGACATCCGTCTTCAGCCCCCCCGGGGCAGTAGCGTCCCTTCCCGTAGAGGCTCTCCATCGAAGCGGCGATGCGGGTCAGCTCGCTGCGCTCCTCCGGGTTGTTGGGGGCCGGCAGCGGCAGCGACAACTTGAGCAGCTTCAGCTTACGTTCCACGACCTGATCGAGGTCGAGACCATCGAAGCGGCGCGCCTCGAGGGCGTACTCCGTGGTCGCGGCGATCAGATCCTTGCGGGTCTCGGCGGCCAGCAGCTCAGTGTCCCCGGTGATGAAGTTCGACTGCACCCAGGCCGCCCGCTCGGCGATGACGGCGAGCTCGTCTAGGCGCCGCTCGGCGTTGTCGATGAATGAGCTCGCCTGGCCCGGATTCGGTTTGCGGACCCGTCGCCTCTGCGCGCGTGCGTCGGGCCAGACGAAGACGGCCCCCATCAGCGGCAGGAGAACGAGCATGATTGCGAGCGGGTTGCGACGGAGATTGCGAGCGGACCACTTCATCGATTTCTCCCCGAATGTCGAACCGATTTTCCGGACGCGGCGAGGTGAGCGTACCAGACTCTCATGGCGTGCACCAGGCGACGCCCCGCGTCGGTGAAAAGCCCGGCGCGCTCCGCCGTCTCGAGTTGTCGCAGACCCTCTCGCAGCATCGCCATCTCGCGGCGCGCCTCGCGACGCGCGAAGGCCGGAGCGGCCCGCCCCAGCAGGGAGGCCAGCAACCGGCATGGGGCGCCCCGCACCTCGCGCAGCCGGATGAGCAGCTCGGCGCGGAACAGAAACGTATAGCAGCCATGCAGCACTCCGTGCAGCGGGCGCCGCGTCCCCCGCCAGGGGGAGTCGAAAGCCTGGACCTCCGCGGTCTCCGGTCCCGGAATCAGCAGGGTGGCAATCTCCTGGAAGTCGTGCAGCAGATGGTGGGCCATTTCGTGCAGGAGATCGTCGGCCAGTTCGATGACCCGCTTGCCGAACACGTTGATGAACGAGACGCCCGGACGGGCGGCGAGCGAATAGCTCACCAGGCCCGGTTCGCGGATCGGAACGACCAGCGCGGTGCGCCGCTCCACCTCGGCGCGCATTTCCGGCCAGAGGATGCCGAGAACGCGCAACGCCCGTCCAAGATGATCGCCGATCCCCGCGGCCTCCCGCCCGACCGAGAGCCGGCCGGGAGAGGAACGGAGGGCCGGTGAGAGGATGATCGGCGTGCCGGGAATGGTCGCCCGGCGCACCAGTCGCATCCTGCCTTCCGGGACCGTATCCGGGCGATCACCCGCCGCGCCGGCGGGGAAGCGGAGGCGCGAAGCGGCCGCCGGCAGGATGACGGCGGATCCCCGTCCCGGGCGGACGATCAGGACTCGATTCTCGATGCGGATCCGCACGTGGCCAGCGGCGCCGCGCGCGCCTTTCGCCCGCGCCGGGCGCGCCAGCGAAAGGGGGCCGGCCGCAGTGTGCAGTGTCCCGAAATCGATGCGATCGCGCGGGCGGCCCAGCTCCGCCTCCTCGCGGAATTCGAGCCGCAGATCGAGCGGGCTGGCGGATGGCCGGGCCAGGCGAAGCCCGGCGAGGCAGGCGGCGAGGTCGGCTGTGATGCACCGCAGCCTGCGGCGCGCGAAGCGGCGTGCCCGCGCCGCGCATCCGCGGTCGATGCGGCCGTGCGGCAGGAGGGTGGTGAGGTGCTCGGTCCCGGCGAGGCGCTCGAACAGGCGGCTCCGCGCGCGGAGGTCGGATGGATCGGCCGTCAGCCGCTCAGCCTGCCGCAGTACGTCGACCCAGAGTTCTCCTTCCGCCAGGAAGCCGCGCAGATCGGGACCGTGCAGGAGGTGCTCCCTCTCCGCCGGCGAGCAGGCCCCGGCGGCGTGCCGGATGGCCGCCAGCACCGCCGTCCCCTCCGGAACGGCCCGGCGGATCGCAGGGGCGGCAAACACACCATGAAGGCGGCCGAGCCGGGCGGCGGTGCGCCGCGCGATCAGGGTGATCAGGCGACGGGACGCCCCGGCTGTGGGGCCGCCGGCGCGGGCAAGCGACGGCGAAAACTCGAATGAGCGGCTCATTTCAGTCACCCGAAGGGTGCCTTACGGTCCCCTCCGGCATAGAATAACCGGTATGCGGGGAATCGAGCCTTGGCGCATCGCGCTCGTTGCTGTTCTCACTCTCATCCCGGTTCTGGCCGGGCCGCCGATCCTGGCGCAGGGATACGGCGGCACGATGGAGGATTTTTTCGTCCGCGGCGAGGCCCTGCTTGCCCAGAAGCGGCCGAACGAGGCGATCGTGCAGTTCCAGGAGGTTCGCACTCTCTGTCCCGATCCGGTGCAGATCGTCACCTCTTTCGTCGGGGAGGCGAAAGCCCGCATGGAGCTCGGCGAATACCTCCCGGCGGCCGGCCTGCTCGAAGAGGCGGCCGCAAGCTTCCCGGACGACCCGCGGGTGGCCGACATGTTGTATATGGCCGGGTTTGCCAGGCAGCAGGCCGGTGATCACCTCGGTTCGGTCCCGCTTCTCCGGCAGTCTCTCGAGCGCGATCCACCGCGGGACATTCTGCCGGCGGTCAAGCTGCGACTTGCCCGGGGCCTGCGGCGGGCGGGCGAGGCGGCGGAGGCGGTGAGCGTTCTGGCCGATTTCGAGACGAGCTTCCCCGGAAACCCGCAGATCCCCAATGCGCTTTACACCCTCGCCATCACGCAGCATGACGCTGGTCTGCTGGATGATTCGGAAGCGACCTATCGACGGCTTATCGACGGGTTCCCCGGATCGCCTGCGGCGATCGAAGCGCATTTCGATCTCGGTCTCGTACTGGCCGAAGCGGGGAAGACGGACGAGGCGGTCCAGTTCTATCGCGATTTCGTCTCTCTGGAGCCGAACTCACCCTTCGCTGCCAAGGCGCTGGAACGGGCGGCCGATCTGCTTCTCTTTCGTTCACCCGGACAAAGCGCCCAATTCTACGGTCTGGCGGTCTCGAAGGCGGAAACCAACCCGCCGCCTCGTGTTGTCATGCACCGGATCGGCCGCTGGCTCGGTCTGAAAAGAACGGTGGCGAACCTGCTGTCGCGCACCTGGGTGGTGCTCCTGCTCGCCCTGCTGCTGATCGGGGGGGCGGCCGGCGCCGTCATGCTGGCGCGCCGGCTGGTCCGACGTCGGCGGTCTCCCGGTGAGGCGGGTGCCCAGGAGGCCGGCGCTTCGGCGGAGTGAGAGTCGGAGGCATCCGGTGCGAGGGCGCTCGACGCCCGCTCAGGCAGGTTGTTGCTGATGATGCGCTGGCCGGAATCCCGGCGCTCGAGAGAACTCGGGAGAGGCGGCCTGCCGAACTCGCCCCCGGCGCGGGCCTCGATCAGGAAGATGTCCCGATCGCCGGACTCGGTGGTGTCAGGGATTCAGGGACAGGCGGTGATGACCCGCGGTGCGCCGTCGGAATTCGTTCCCCAGGCACCCGTGCTGCACGCATTGACGGCACGGACAAAGTAACGAAGCGCGGTGCCGGGTGGTGGGGTGTCGGCGCCAGCGCCGGTTCTGCAGGATAGAACTGCCGGATCGAACCGATGCGGTTTGCGTTTGAGGCGTGGTGGGTGTGTTGTGTATTGCAGAGCCTCGCAGCCTTTATCGAGTGCAGCAGCAGAAGGCTCCTTGTGGTGAAATCGAATATTCGCGAGGAGATGAGCAATGCGCGAGAAGATCAACTGATGAAGCGACTGGATTCCAGCGCAATCGAAACGCAGCAAGATTCACGTCAAGAGGAACGTTTTAATGAGTTGGTGGAAGCATCCCGGAAACGCGGACCTTGGCTGAGGTTTTTCAGGCACTTCGTTCCCCGGGCGATTCGTCGGCGGCTGCGCAAGAAGAGTCGACTCAAGCTCGCGATGGAAGCCTTCGCGCGTTCGCATCCGGATCCGTTTTTTCTCCAAATCGGCTCCTGCGATGGAGTGACCGGCGATCCGATTCACGAGCATGTTCGAGCCGGTGGCTGGCGAGGAATTGTCGTCGAACCCGTTCCGTACAACTTCGAAAAGCTCGTCCTGAACTACGCAGACCTGCCCAGCGTATGCTGTCAGAATGTCATCATCAGTAGCAAAGACGGCACGGTATGTTTTTGGTACATGAGAGAGACCGATGATCCAATGCCGAACTGGTACAACCAGATCGGGTCGCTCGACAGGGATCACGTCCTCAAACACAAGAGTTTCATTCCGAACATCGAAGACTACATTGTCTCGAAAGAGTTCGAGTGTTTGAGCCTCACGACGCTCCTCAGCCGTGTGCCGAACGTCGCGCGTATCGATTTGCTTCACACCGATGTCGAGGGGCACGATTACGAGATCCTCAAGCAGTTCGATTTTGATCGCTACAAGCCGAAACTCATCGTTTTCGAAGACTTTCATCTCACGATCGACGATCGTCAAGCTTGTCAGGCCCTCCTTGAGTCGAAGGGCTACGAGGTCATCCGAGAAGGCCAGGACGGCATCGCGGTAATGCGTGGATGACAGAGCGGCTTTGAAGATCCGCAAGAAACCACAGGGGCGCAGATGCCGTGAGGGAAAGCGCGGGTACGTCCCGCGGTCAGTGCGGACTGTGCGCGGGAGATGGCATGCAGGACAGCGGAGCGGACACTCATTGCACTGCTTGGGAAGAGGAATGGCGGAGTTGAACGGCTGACCCGGCATGAGAACGTCCGGGAAGAACCCTCAGATGAACGGTGCTGGGCTGTAAGATAAGTGTCTGAGGAGAAGGGCCTTGCCGTCAGGCACGGCCCGCCACGCTGAGGGCGATTCGGCGGTTTCGCGATTCGCTGCCTTTCCCCTCCGCGGTGTATCAGGAGTGCTCCACAGTCCGAGGAGTTTGGACATCCAGATGGACACTTGTTCGTTCGACAAACTACGCGTCGATCTCGTCGTGCCTGGCGAGCACCTCGTCCAGCAGGTCTGCCAGGTTCATTTCACCGGCTGGACGCCGCACGGTCGCGCGTTCGTCGGGCGTCGCTCCCGCGAGGATCCGGCGCAGGTCGCGCCGACTCCGATGGCTTCCGTGCTGGATCCAGATCAGCTTGGAGAGCGCAGCATCCGTACGGGCATCGATCGGTACCACAACCCCGGGAAAGAGCTCGGTGGGGACGGAGCGGTCAAGTTCCCCCGGTATCAAGCAGCGAATGTAGAGATCAAGCTTGATTACCTGGTCGATATCGAGGAGTTGGAACATCTGCCGGGATCCGATCGCCCGGTGCGCCATCTGCTCGCTGAAATGGAATCCCGCGTGTGACAGCGCGCTCAGGAATTCGTCCTGGACAGCGAGAACACGATCGCGATCGAGGACGAGATCCTGAGTCATGCGAGGTTCGCCGTACGCGACCGACGTGATACCCCCGGTGAGGTGAAAACGGATCTGGAAGCGATCCAGCACGGCAACCAGCTTCGACAGCGTCGGCTGGAATCCTTCAGCGGGAAACACGGTTGCGCAGCTCGTCGATCAGCTCTTTAGTCGCCGGATGCGCACCGTACTGTCGGAGCGCGACCTCCCACTTGAGATCCTCGTCCGACATCGGTCCCCGAGCCGCGACAATCGATCGGGCAAGGTAATCTCGCGACCAGATGAAGAACGCCTCCGCTCGCCGGATCCGCTCGACGATACTCATGGTGTTGATTCGCGCGCGGTACTCGAACTCAATGTTCATTCGTGGCTTCTCGTGCGATCTGATGGAGCAATGACCATTACAGTACAATCTGTATCGTACACGAGATTCTGCGCCGCATTCAGACGTCGCGGTTGCTCCTGGATCGGCTGGGACTCTGATCGCCGATGGCCTTCTTCCGATATCTGTGTCTGAGGACTCGCCGGGGATGAAAATCCGGGCTTTTTCACCGGGCGCCCAGGGGTCCTTCCCCGGGGCCTCAGTCTCCGTCGAACGGACGCGGCGGCGGCTCGTCCGACTCGTTGGCCTTCCTGCGCGCCTCCTGAAACTTCTTCTCCAGGATCTCCTTGCGATGGCGGGATTCCTCCATGGCGCGCGATAGCTTGGCCTCGGCCTCCCGGCGCTGCGCCTGCACGTGGCTGAGCGCCTCGTCGAGTGACTGATGCTGTCGCTTGACCACCCGCTCCTCACGCAGGATGGCGCCGCTGTCGGGGTCGACGATCAGGAGAGTCTCGCAGCAAGGACAGACGATGCTGAAATTGTCGGGCATGGTGATCTCCCCCGGATGGAGCTATTCTGCCCCTTCGCCTCGCCGGCGGTCAAGCAGGGGATCGGCTGAGTTATGCTGGGGTCGTCGGGGATGGCCGCTTTACCTTCGACTTCCGGCTCGCCGTTTTCTCAGATGGGAGGCTCACCACGCGGAGGGCGCCTCTCGCCGAGCCCGTGGAGATGAGGAGGCTGAGGAGGCTCAGCGCGGCGAGCCGAAGCCCAAAGTGTGGGAGATCCTTCAACTGTTAAACGTGATTGATGACGGGGGTTGGAAATGACCGACGACGCACCGAAGAGCGCCTTCGAGATCGCCATGGAGAAGTTGCGGGAGAAGGATCGTCAAAGCGGCGAGGGCGCTCCGGCCGCCCTGACACCTGAACAGAAGAAGAACATCGCCGCCATCCGTAACAAGGCGGCGGCGCAGCTGGCGGAGATGGAGATCCTGTTCAAATCGACGCGCGCCGCGGCGGCCGCCGATCCCGAGGCTCTGCAGAAGGCCGAAGAGGGGTACACGCGGGATCGCCGCCGCGTCGAGGAGCGTCGCGATGCGAAAATCGCCCGGGTCAGGGCAGGGAAGAAAGGCGGCGACTAGTGTCCCGAATCACAAATACATCATCAATTGCGCCGGCCCTGCACGCCGCTGGCCGCGTTGCTTTTCCTCCGAATACTCACCAGTATTCGTCGTCAAAGCGCCTCGCCAGCGACGCGCATGGCTCGCCGGAATTGACAACGTACTTCTGACTCGGGACACTAGCGGTCAGGGGATCGCCTGAAGGATCCCGGCCAGCTCTTTCTCGGGCAGGGCGGATTCGTGGGTGCTCAGGCGGGTGATCTCCCGGCCGTTCTGGCTGATGATCACCGTCGGGATGGTCTGGATCTTCTTGCCCGCCCATGGTCCTTTTTCGGTCCCGAAATTCTTCGGAACGCCGACCGGGTTGAAGACGATCTGGCTGTTACCGGCGTCCCTGGCGACCCGCAGGATCTTCGGCATGTACTTCTTGCAGTGCGAGCACCAGGTCCCGAAATAGATGTCGATCTTGATCGGCTTGTCGTACGAACTCACTGCCCGCATGGCGGTTTGATCCGGCGTATAGACTTTCATCGCGGCCCGGTACTCGGCCCGATCGGCCAGCAGTTTATCGACCGCCACTTCACCGATCAGAGCGGGGCGGTCGAGCACCCTGAGGATCCGCACCTTTCGGCTGTTCGCTTCGAAGCGGATGATCGGCCCGTCGATGGAGAAGGCGTAGGCGGGCGCGTTGGCCGGCAGGTCATCCTGATAGGTCAGGATCTCCTCGCCGCGTGTGATGCGGTCGTGCGACACGGCCGTCAGCTTCTTCGCCTTCAGATCCATGAGAAAGCCGTTGTCCATGTCGGGGATGTCGATGAAGAACTTGCCGCGCGCCTCCAACCGGTAGAAGCGGGCGTCGTTCGGGTAGTCGCCGTCCACCTCGACACAAAAATCGTAATCGGGCTGGCAGGTCACCTCGGCCGCCGAGACCGGCAGCGGAGCGGCCAGGGCGAGGGCGGTGAGCCCCGCCGCCAGAACGACGAACGAATGGTACGAAAGACAGCGCCGAATTCTCATGATCCCTCCGATGATAACAGGTCTTCGACCGCCCGGCCAGCGTCGCGGTCAATACCGATGATGCGGCCGGAGTCAACCGTAAAGAACAGGGGAAGCCGCCGGTAGAGCCGTTTCAGCAGGGGGCGGTCGACAGAGTAAATGTCGAATTCCGGAACCGCCGACCAGAAGAACGCCGTCCGCTCCTCGTCGTCGGAAGGGGTCAGCGCGAGAATGCCGGGCCCCCCGGGGCGGATTGCGATGGCGCTGAGTTCTGCCGCGAGATCAACGGCCTCCGGAGAGGTGACTTCGAACAGCGCCACCAGATGGCGGCCGTCGGTGAGCGACGGGAGATCGGCCGGCAGTTGGAGAGTATCGACCGTCCGGCCGATGGCGAGACGAGTCACGTAAGGATCGATCGGCAGGTGCGGGGAGGCGGCGGCCAGGGCGGCCGCAGCGATCGAAGTGGCAATGACCGCACCGGCGGCGACCCCGGCGCGGCGCGGATGCCAGGCGTGCAGCGTGAACCAGGCCACCACCCCCAGCAGCAGAAAGATCAGGTCTTCGACGATCACTTCGCCGGGGGTTCTCTGCACGTAGGCGCCGAAACAGCCGCATGCCTCGGTGCGCCCGATTGAGATGCCGTAGGCCTCGATGGCGATGAAAAAAACCAGCAGGACGGAAGCGGTCAGGACGCTGACGCGCATCCGGAAGCCGACCAGCAGCGCGATCCCGAGGGTTGTTTCGAAGGCGATGAGCAGAGGCGACGCGAGCGCGGCGAGCCCTTCTCCGATGATTCCGTAAGCGGCGACCTGGCGGCCGAACTCGGCCGGGTCGAGCATTTTCGTCGCCCCGGCTAGCAGAAAGACCAGTCCGAGCCCGATTCTCGCCAGATGGCCGAGCCAGGGCAGCATCCAGCGCAGCCGGGAGGGCTCCCGGCCCGTCGAAATCCCGTCGATGGTCGCCTTCTTTTCCATAAGCGCCGCTCGGGTGAATTGATGTGCCCTTCATCATAAAGCATGAATTCCGGCCGTTCAACCAGGCCGCCGGGAACGCCCCCTTCCACCCTGCCGCGAGTGAGCCGGGCGTCCTTCCGGTGGGCGGGATGGTAAACTGGAACCACCCGAAGCAGGACGACGCGGCGGGCCCCGCGTGAAGGGAGATAGTGCATTTTCCCGGCAAGGTCGTGATCCGCCTGGTGGTGCTTGTCGCCGCCCTGTCCGGCGGTCTCTGGCCGGGTGCCCCTCTGTGCGACGAGCCGTACCCGTCGGTCGACCAGCTCAGGGAGATCGAAGCCGAGGGGCGCCGAATCGCGCTCTACTTCGCCGCGCTGGCGGCGGCACAGGATGAGTTCGCGCGAAAGGCGCCCCCCGGGGCGGTCAGCGGCCGGCAGGTGATCGTGGCGCGCCGCGACGGGTGGCACGTGCTGTTCGTGACCGACTCGCATCCGAGAAGGATCAATGAGAAGCCGAAGCTGGTCGCCGAGGTCGTCTTTGATCCGAAGACCGCATATATCAGGACATTCCGCTATGTGGAGGACCCGCGCAGCGTCCCGCGCATTGCGTGGGACTACCTGCTGGCGGTCGAGTCGGCACAACTCGCCGCCGCCGCGGCCGAGGCTGCGACCCCCCCGTTCGATGCGGCGATCTTCTTTGGGCAGGGGGTGGCGTTCCGGCTCTATCTCATGCCGACGCCGGCTGACGGTCTGATCCGCTTCGGCGGTGATTACCTGGTGAACGTCGAGCGCAGTCCGGTCAGCGTGACCTCGATCGAATCGTTGCACGCCGCGACCTGGCCGGTCGCGCTTCCCGCCGTGGCGACCGACGAGCCGGCCGCTCACTCACATCTCGAGAACGATCTGCCGACCGCAACCGATGTTGCCCTGGTGATGACCTGGCCGACGCTCGCGCCGCACCTTGTTCTGACGCCCCGCTACCTGTTCCGCATCGAGGCCGACGGGACGATCGGATATCTCGGTCCGAACGAGCCGCTCGATGCCGCGGCGGGGGGGGAGGAATGATTTTCATCGACATACAGCGGGGTGCCGGCCATCGGCCAGTGCGGTTGCGTCTCCCGTTGGTCGCGATCGGGTTGCTTGTCCTGTCGCTGGCGGGGTGCGCCGAGCCCGAGACCGATCCGGTCATGGAGCGACTGCAGGCGATCGCCGACCCGCGGGCGGCGAAGGCCGTAGCCGGCATGCTCCAGGCGTACGGCAGCTTTCCTGCATGGAGCCGGCTGCTCAACGTCGAATACTCCTACCATCTGCAAATTTACGGCGGTTCGGAAACACCGCAGTTCGTCACCCGCCAACTTCACCGGCTCGGACTGGAGCACGCAGTCCAGGTCTACGTCGAGGATCTCGACGTCACCTCACCGCAGGTCGTGCGTTTCGATGCCGGGGAGGTTGCGGTCACGCAGGGCGGCGAGCCGGTGATCGACCCGGCCCTCCTCGAGTTTCCACGGGCCTTCAGCCGGATCATCCGCTGGTCGTTCCGCGCTCCCTGGATGCTCCTCGACCGGAACTCGCAGCTCGAGGGGCGCGCCGAACGCACCCCGGACAGCAACGGGCCGGTGCCGGTCGGACCATGCGACGTCGTCCGGCTGCGGTTCACCGAGCCGACACCGGGCGGCACGATCGACGACTGGCACGATTTCTACATCAGCCAGCGCAGCCGACTGGTGGAACGGATCCATTCCTACCGCGCCGAGGATGAGTCGTATCGTCTGGCAATCTGGTCCGATCACCGGACGATCGACGGCGTGCGTGTGGCGGCGCTCAGGAAGACCTACTCCTCCGACCTGTACGGTGAGATCGGCGTGCTCCAGGCGGTCGCCAAGTACGATGACATCCGCTTCAACGCGCCGTTCGGCGCGGAGATCTTCAGTGAAGACACCTCCGTCGCCGCTCCCGGCGGCGGGGAGGCCTCCGCCCCACATACGGGCATGCCCACCCAGAACGCGG
>CBDUYA010000053.1:0-12679 GCA_965371335.1 uncultured bacterium
CCGAACTTCAGAGCGGTTCTGAACAGCGCCTCGTCCGCTCCGTCGGCATACATCTCCCACACGACGAGATAGACGAGATCGAAAACGATGATGAGGCCGCCGAGCCGAATCAGGAGCCCGAACATCAGGCCCGGAACTCGAGGCTTCCCGTCTCCCGGGGGAAACCCATCAACACCCGCTTTTCGTGCTCCGCGCCCAGGGTGCAACGGAGCACGAGCAGCTCCCGGTAGAGCCATTCATTCAGGCCGTCGACCAGCAGGCCGCGCCCCTGATCGCTGCTCAGCCCGGCGAGGTTCTCGCGTAACGGCAGGAGGTCGAGAGTGCCGTCCACGCCGAGACTGGAGCCGCTGAACAGGATTGGATGGTCGCTCTGCATGTTCCGCAGCGACCGTCTCAGGAGATGGTCCGAAATCGGGCCGATCTCCCGCATCAGATAGCGGTACACCCGGCTGAACATCCCGTTGAACTGGCGGACGATTTCGCCTGTTCCCGCCTGCGCCACCCTGCCGGCCACCTCAGCCGCCTCACGTCCCGGACGCAGGCGGGCCTTGACCCGCCCGAGGCTCGAAAGGAGGAAAAGGGTGCGGCGGACCTCGCGGTCCGGTTGCCCTGACGCCTTGGCGATCGCGCCGATGGTACGGCAGCCATCCACCAGATCGAGAATGAATGTCTCCGCCGGCCTCAGCGCCACCGGCGCCCTCCTCGCGGGATCGGGCGGAATTGCCTCGAACACCCGGTCAAGAGATGGAATCCGCTCGGCGATCAGATCGAGATCGCGGAGCGCGCGAATGCCCGCGGCGACGAGTTTGGGAACCGGCAGATCAACATATGGAAGCTCGCCCTGCGGGGCCTCACCCTCGAAGAACCGGAATTCCCCTTCGCGCCATTCGAACAGCGGGAGGACGATATGGAGCGCCTGTCGCTCCCGCGCCCGTTGCAGCGCCCTCGGGCTCATACCGCCGCGATCGAGCAGCGCCCGATCGAGCCGCGCCCCTTCCGAGACCTGCTGCATGGCGGCGTCGAAACGAGCGGGGGCAATGCATTTCCAGCGCCGGAGCAGCTCGGGGAAATCCTCCCTGGTCCGGCTGGAGGTCGCATAGATCAGCCGGCCCGATTCGAGGTAGAGGTCGATGACCGCGCCCTGACCCACGACAGTCAGGAGACCGGCGCGCTTGAGGTCGGCGAGAAAGGAGAGGAGGTCGGCGATGCTCAGGACCTGCACCCGACCACGGATGCTCGCCTCGGTGGAATTCACGCTTGCTGAACCTCCCCCGGCCTGCGGGACGCATCACGTCGCCGCGGAGTGGAGGGTGATTATCGACCCGCTCCCGGCAGGTGTCAATCGTCCCCGCGGGTCACAACGCCGTCCCACACCGTCAGATCGGCGCCGTTATAGTAGTGGTGCAGGATTTCCTCGTAGGTCTTGCCGCGCAGGGCCATGCCGTAAGATCCGACCTGGCAGAGACCGACCCCGTGCCCCCAGCCCTTCCCGCTGAAAATGTATTCATCGACCTGGCCCGTCGGAGTGAAGGTCCGATCGACGGTGAACAGCGTCTCACGGATGCCGAGGGCGGTGCGGATCCGGAAGCCGCGCAGCGTGTAAACTCCCCGGCTCCCGCGCACCTGGAGCTCGACCACCCGGTCGCTGACGCCCCGGCGCACCGGCTCGATGTCGATCAGGCGGCCAATCCGGATCCGTGCCCGGATGCGGGCTTCGAGTTCTTCACGCGTCACGCGTTCTTCCCAGCGGAACAGCGAAGAATACCGATCATAGGAGACTCCGTTGTCCCGCACCAGCAGCTTCAGATAGTCGATGGCCGCATCATCTCCCTGCCGGTACAAAAGACGATCCCCCAGCGTCAGCGGCAGGCTGTCGGTCGGATATGGAACATCGCGGAAGGACCGGAACAAGGCCGCTCCCGGCGCAATGGTGAACGGTCTGACCTCCTCGTCAGCCTCCAGCAGGATGCTGCCGTTGTCGAAACCGCGATAGGTCGCGCGGACCCGCCCCAGTCCGTCGTAGTAATCGAGCAGACGATAGAGGGTGAGGAGAACCAGCCCGCGGCTGGGAACGAGCCCGGGGCGCAGTGTATTGTCGGCGAACGGCTCGAGGATTCCCTCCCGGAGCAGCGCCGCATAGGGACGCAGGGAATCGTCCGGAATCGCCTCCCTGTCCCTGAAGGCGAGCAGATAGGGGAGATCCCGGTCGTCGAGAGACACCCTCAGGCGCTCCTGCCAGCTCAGAGAGCGGACCAGATAGGTGGCCAGCTCCCGCAGGATCAACGGCTCTCCATCCGGGGGGTGGGTCGACGGCTTCTTTCCGAGCAACCCGAGAGCGGCTCCGACCCAGCGGACCGCTTCGCCGCGCCCACACGGAGTGAGCAGGAAAGCACGGCTGAACGCCTCAGGACCGACCACGCCGAGACGATGAAGCAGGTGGATCTCCTCGTTGACCGCCGAGCCGTCCTCCAGCACGACCGATTCTCTCCAGGCATCGGGGGAGAGCAGGCGTCCCTCGGCGTCCGCTTCCGGGTAGCAGGTGACCCCTTTCAGGTAGGGGCCAGTCTCCCCCGGAAACACGAGATGGCCATCCTCGGTATGGCCGCCGCAGGTCGAGGTATACATGGCGTTGATCGGCTCTCCGTCCCACATCAGGACGAGGCCGCGGGTCTCTTCGAGTGCCTGATCGGTGAGAGGGTGTTCGGTTTCCGCCCCCCGGTAGACCTGACAGGAGGGACTGTCACAGATGTCGTATCCGTCTTCGGAGAACTGACCGAGGTTGGCAACGACGTAGGTCCGTGCCGCAACCGCCTGCGCCTTCAGGGCCTCCAGTTCGGGATAGAGCCCCGGCCCCATCTCGTTCGGCACGACCCCCCGGAGATACTGCTCCATGTCGATGACGTTGATCAGGCGCAGATTGCCGGACCGGTTGACCACCGCTTCGAGGGTGCCGCGATAGCTATCCTCGCCGATGCGCAGGAGGGCATCCGGCCTTACGGGTTCGATCAGCACGCGATCGTGGGAGGACAGGAAATCGTTCCACTGATCGTCGACCAGTCGGATGCGCTTCTTTCCCGAGACAGCCTCCCCTTCCTCGGTAACCCAGTGCTCGGTATACCCTTCGTCGGTCAGCCGCTGAACGAGGGGGGAGGTCTCCTCCCTGCTGCGCGCCTCTCCGATCCGCACGCGCCACGCGCGGCGGTCGGGATGGTAGGCCAGGACGACCTTCTCAGCGGGGAAGACCGCCTCAAGCTCCTCCTTCTTCTGACGCGCCAGCTCCTCCGACTCGAAGGATGCGATCTGGATCCGGTAAACCATCCTTTCGCGTCCGCTCGAATTGTCGCTGACGACGTACACGCCGGGATCGAAGCGCCTCTTCCAGATCGGCTTCCCGTCAACCGGATCGCGCACCACGACGCCGCCCTCGGCGTGAACCCGGCGTTTCACCCGATCGCCCGACAGCCCGATCCGGACGACGCCCGGCTCGCGCTCCGCATCGTTTTGCTGCGCCGCGTGGTGGACGGACGAAGGGACAAAGGCGGCGGTCAACAGGATGATGAACAGACGAATCGTGAACTTCATCGGGGCGTTCAGTCTACCACAGCCTTAACGTCGGCCCGGCTCGGTGCGCCGGCGGTGGGTGGCGCCGCCTCCTGCGGACCGGCGCAAGCGGAGGAATTCCGACCTCAGGGCGGCGCTCTCTTCGAAGCGGCCGCGCCAGGCGGTGGTCACAACTCTCGCGCTCCGCTTCCGTGTCCCGCGGATCGTCATGCAGAGGTGCTCCGCCTCCATCCGGCATGCCACGCCCAGCGGGTCCAGCGCGTCCCCGATCGTCTCGGTGATCTGGCGGGTGAGACGCTCCTGAAGCTGCAGCCGGTGGGCCAGTGCGTCGACGGCCCGGGCGATTTTCGACAGACCGACCAGCCGTCGATCGGGAATGTAGGCGACGTCCGCCATTCCGTAGAACGGCAAGAGATGATGAACACAGACTGAAACGAACTGGATGCCGTGCACCACCACCATGCCCCGTTCCCGGGTCGGCGACCCGGTCGAGAGAATACGGACCGGATCGAGCCCGTAGCCGGAGAGGATTTCACGACTCCACGCATCGGCGACACGGGCCGGGGTACGACGCAGATCGCGCTTCAGGTCCGGCTCGTCGATGCCGGCCAGAAACATACGCGTGCCGCGCAGCATCCGCGCCCGATTCGGAGCAGTCGAGCGCCGCGCGCCTCTCGCCGATGGTCGGTCCCGTGGCATCGTTTCCCTCCGTACGCGCCACCGGCCGCGGATCGATTATCCGGGCGGGTCCTTCTCGTAGGCGTCGCGGGTGGCGCGATCCAGATCGCCCCCTGCGGTCGGCGTGCAGCCGCAGTGCCCCTTCTTGTCGACCGCCACGTGACCGCTGTCGCGGTGGCAACGCCCGTCGCAGTTGCCGCAGATGTGATCGGTGCACACCACCCGGATCACCTTGAGGGGCTCTTCCGAGTCCGCCGCGCCGCGTGCAGAGATCCCGGGCAACGAGAGCGCGGCGACCCCCGCCAGAACCCCCGCCAGGATCAGCGCTCCACGCCTGATGCTCTCGTTCATGGCCCCTCCTTGACCGAATGTCAGCCGGCGTACTTCAGGCCCGTGCCGGTGTTGAACAGGACGATCGTCTCTCCACGCGTGATCCGCCCCGATTCCTTCAGACGCTGCAACGCCGCCAGGCACGCACCTCCCTCGGGACAGGCATCGATCCCCTCGCGCGCGCCGATCCTGCCGGCGGCCTGCATCATTTCCTCGTCCGACACCGCCACGGCGGCGCCCCCGCTGTCCCGAAGCGACGCGAGGATCAGGAAGTCACCGAGGCTCCTGGGAACCCGCAGGCCGGATGCGACGGTCACCGGATCGACCCACGGCTCGGCCGTGCTGTGCCCCTTCTCCCAGGCCCGAACGATCGGCGCGCACCCGGCGGCCTGCACCGAAATCATGCGCGGGCGGGCGCGGCCGATCCAGCCGAGCTGCTCCATCTCGTCGAAGGCCTTCCACATGCCGATGATCCCGGTGCCGCCGCCGGTCGGGTAAAAGATGACGTCGGGCAGACGGAATCCAAGCTGCTCGACAATCTCGTAGGCCATCGTCTTCTTTCCCTCGACCCGGAAAGGCTCGCGCAGCGTCGACATGTCGAACCAATCGTTTTCCTCCGGCGGCCCGAGCACCTCGCGCATGGCGCGCCCCGCGTCGGCGATCGAGCCCGGAATGAGCTCGACCGTCGCTCCGAAACGTCTCGCCTCGAGGATGAAGGGATCCGGGGTGGTCTCCGGAAGGAACAGATGCACCTCGAGCCCGGCGCGCCCGCCATATGCGGCGAGCGCGCTGCCGGCGTTGCCGGCCGACGGAGCGGCCACGCGCCTGACGCCGTGCGCAACCGCCACCGAGACCGCGACGGTCATGCCTCTGGCCTTGAACGATCCGGTTGGATTGACCGCCTCGTCCTTGATCCAGAGCGGTCCGATCTCGAGATCGGCGGCCAGGTGGCGCGCCTCGAGCAGCGGCGTGAAACCTTCGCCCAGGGTGACCGGCCCGACGGCGGGCAGGACCTCGGCATAGCGCCACAGACTGGAGGGACGCCGCGCCAGCCGGTCGGCCACCCGGCGTGCATCCCCGCCGAGCGCATCCCGCGCCGCATCGAGCCGGTAGCGGACGAGGAGCGGCGCCCCGCAGGAGCAGAGAGTGGCGGCCGGAGGCGCAAAGGGACGCTGCCGCTCGCAGCGCGAGCAGGAGAGGTGGGAGAGAAAGTCGTTCGCCACTAGTCGACGCGGCTCAATCGTCCGAGGAAATCCTCGGGAGGTTCGAATCCGTACAGGCGAAGTTCTCTCAGATCGGTTCCTCCGCTGTCGATGAAGACGATCGTCGGCACACCGATAACCTCGAAATCGTCCCGCAGTTGCCGCACCGGCTCCGATTCGAACGATGTCAGGTCGGCCTTGAACAGGTCGAATCTCCCCAGACTCTCGATCACCCTGCCGTCGCTGAAGGTGTTGCGGTCCAGCTCCTTGCAGGGGAGGCACCAGTCGGCGAAGAAATCGATGACCACGGGTCGGCCCCCGTCGCGGGCGCCCTGCAGCCGGGCGGCCGAGTACTCCTGCCAGTCCGCTTCCGCATGCTCTGCCAGCAGCGGAAGCGAGAGCCACGCACCGAAAGTGACGATGACGACCGCGACGGCAACCCTGACCACCAGGAACCACCGTGATGCCATGCGCGATCTTTCCAGCCAGCCCAGATAGACTGCGCTGCCGAGCGCGAACACAAGGGCGGCGACGCCGATCTGCCGATCGGTCAGGAACGGCTGCACGAAGTAGAGCGCGACGCCCAGCATGGCGATTCCCATGACCTTCTTCGCGTAGATCATCCACACTCCGGATCGGGGAAGCGTGCTGAGGGCGCCGCTGAAGGTGCCGAGCACGAGGAACGGGACGCCCAGGCCGATCGCCATGACAAAGAACAACAGGAAGCCGAGCACCGGATCACCCGAGGCGCTGACAAACACCAGGAGCGCCACAATGAACGGTCCGATGCAGGGGGCCGCCACGATGCCCATCGTCAAACCCATGAGGAGCGCACCGAGCACGCCGGTGCGGCCGCCGCCCATGCGGGTCAGGGCGCCCGGCAGGCGCACCTCGTAAACGCCGAACATCCACAGTGCCATGGCGACGAACAGGGTGACGAGAAAACCGATCATCCACGGGCTCTGCAGGGTGGCGCCGAACAGCCCGCCCGAAAGTCCCGCGACCACGCCGAGCGCCGAGTAGGTCAGGGCCATGCCGAGCACGTAGACGGCGGGCAGCGCGATGCGCCGCCCCCAGCCGCCGCTCGCCTGATTGCCGAAGAACCCGATGGTGACCGGAATCATCGGGTAAACGCAGGGAGTCAGGTTGAGGCCGAGCCCCCACAGGAACACCAGCCCGAGCACGAACAGCAGACCCTTTTCCGATAGCGCGACAAGCAGATCCGACCGTTCACCACTTCGCCCGCGGTCCTTTGCCGGCGCGGCGCTCTCACCCGGGCCACCCCCTCCGCCCGACCGGGCGATCCTCTCGCCGGCGGCGACCGGGTCTCCTTCGATCCGTAACGTAATGGCGAACTCGACGGTCTCGGGGGCAAGACAGGCCCGGTCGCTGCAGGCCTGGTAGGTGATGCGGGCGCGCACCCGCTCGTCCCCCGCATTCGCTCCGCTCGGCGGACGGAGCGTTGGTCGTATGGTTGTGACCCCTTCGTAGACCGAGAGCTGTTCTTCCGCGAAGTTCAGCTCCACCATGTGACCCTGTGGATACCAGACGTCCTCGACCACGAACGCCCCGGTGTCGGGACACTCGAGGCGCGTCGCGATCAAATATTCGAGGGTCGGCCGCGAGGAATTGACGTGCCACCCCGGCTTCATCTCCATTTGGAGAGACAGCGCCACCGCCTGTCCCGGGCGCACCGGCGCCACCGGCGCCACCACTCTCGCCTCAACAACCCTCTGCTTGTTGGCCCGGCCGATGATCGTTCCCCTGATGATCCGCTCATTCGCTCCGGCCACCGCATCCGACGAACCGGTCCCGTTCCCCGGCAACGGCGAGACGGCCCGCTCCGCGGACGGCGGGGAGCCGTCCGGGGCAGCGGCCTGTACGACAGCCGCCGCCGGCATCAGCAAACCGATCAGGCAGGCGAACAGCCCGGCCGGAAGGAGTGGTGGTAACAGGTCAACGCATCGCAGGTCAACGCATCGCATGACGTTTCATTCTACCGTATGAGCCACCATCCGTCCTCCGGTTACATCCGGACGCATCGTCCTGCCGGCCGATTCGGTATCGCGATCCGGCCCTGCACCCCGTCAGGTTGCTGACACCAGCTGTCGATTGAGTGTAAAGTCCACCGGTCAGGCACCACCCGGATAATTACGGGAGGATTCCACCGGAACCATGCGCCCGCAGGGACGATTCGCAGCCTTCATCACCCTCATCGCCGGGCTTGCCGGCGCCTCCCAACCGGCCCTCCCCGCGCCCGGAGATGGGGCCGACGGGGCCGCCCCGGTGCCGGCCGGCCAGTACCTGCTTCTGCAGCGTGACGTCGGGGTCTGGGATGCCACCATCCAGATCCTCAACGAGCAGGACGGCACGCTGGGCGTCTACAACGGGACCGAGACCAACACTCTCGAGCCGGGTGGCCGCTGGCTGGCGACCGACTTCAGGAGCCGGATTGACGGAGCGGCGTTCTCGGGGCACGCGTTGTTCGGTTACGACATGGCGAAGCAGAAATACGTGCGCCTCTGGGTCGATTCCTCCCAGGCTTTCTTCTGGCCGTCGGAGGGAGAGTACGACCCTGCAACCGACTCCCTCACCCTGTGGATGGAGACGGTCGATTCCGGCGGGCGGCCGACGCGCTGGAGGACGATCATGGTCTGGAAAGATGACGATACCCGCATCTTCACCATGTATCTCCCGGGACCGGAGACGGTCCAGGCGGCCGGTATGACGATCACCTACAAGAGGCGGAAATAGACCAGCATGACGAGCCGATGGCCCCGGGCTGCCCTACCGACGATGCTCCTCGCCTCGGTGATCCTTGGAGTTCCAGCCGCTCCCGGCGCGCCGGTCTTCGCTCAGCAGCGCGGCCGCACCACGCCCGCCGCTCCCGCCGTCGTCCCCCCGACCCGGGAGCACGCCGTGCTGCATCGCCTTATCGGGGAGTGGAGCGCGCGGATGGAAGTGCGCGCAAGAGCCGGCGGCAAACCGGAGAAGTCCCGCGCCACCGAGACCGTCCGGACCTGCTGCGACGGGCTCTTCGTCCTCACCGAGCTGAGAGGAAAGGCGAAGAAGTCTCCACGCGGAGGGCGCGGCATTCTCGGCTACGACCCGGCGCGTGGGCGCTACATCCTGGCCTGGGCCGGCGCGCGCTCCAGCTCTTTGAGTTCGGGAGAGGGTGATTACGACCCGGAGAGCGACACACTCACGTTCGTTTACGAGATGCCGGACGGACGGGGAGGCACGCAACCGGTGCGGGAGGTATTCGCCTGGGACGGCCCCAACCGCCGCAGCCGCACGATCTTCGCCGCCGGGGCCGACGGCTCGGAATCCCCGCTGGTCGCGATCCGCTACCGGCGGAAGTAGCTCACCGCTTCCTACGTCGATTCCGCGGCGCCTTTCTGCCGGCACCGATGAGCTCGGCGCAGCTCACCTGGACCAGCTGCTCGTCCCGGCAGAGACGGAAGATCGGCAGGACGGCCTCCAGGTCCCCCTCCACTTCGCCCTCACCCTGCAGCTCGTACTGGTGAACCGGCGCGTACATCTCCAGCCCACGGGCGTCGGGATCCCGGATTTCGGTGAAGCTCGTCCCCTTCGATAGCCGCGCGCCCGGCGGCAGATTCTCGAAACGGCGTCGCATCCGGGCGGCGTGCTCGCGGGAATAAATGCTGAACTCGAAGCGGAAGCGGACGCCGGTGAGGGAACACTCATGTTTGATCGTCATGGCGCGGCCCCGCGAGGCGGCCGCACGGACGGCGCGGCGGACCGGCGGGACCATTGGTCCGGGAACCACCAGATGGAGGATCTCGGCGGTCGGCATGAGAAGCTCGCGGATCTGCTCGCGCAGCGATTCGACCTCGAACCCTTCCTCCTCCGCATCGAGCACGGCGTGCGCGGAGCCGCATCCCAGAAGGAAGCCATGCAGGAATCCGGTTCCCCATCCCCGCGGTCCCTCGATGACCAGCTCGTAGTAGCGCATCGTCAGCTCTCCATCTAGAAAAAGATCCAGCCCACCATGATAAACAATGGCACCAGAATCGGCATCGACCAGCGGAGCATGAAGCCGAAGAAGGAGGGCATGGCAATCCCCGCCTCCTCCGCAATCGACTTCACCATGAAGTTCGGCGCGTTGCCGATATAGGTCATGGCGCCCATGAACACCGCTCCGACCGAGATCGCCTCGAGATAATCGGCATTTTCGGCGATCAGGCGGGCCACGGCGGCGCCTTCCTCCTGCCCGGGATAGAAGCGCCCGAGAACCGTGTTGAAGAACGTCAGGTAGGTCGGGGCGTTGTCGAGGAACGACGACAGTCCGCCGACCGCGACGAAATAATGCCACGGCTCCTTCACCGCCGCGACCAGAAACGCCAGCGCCCCCTGCTCGCCCGCTTTCAGAATGGCCAGCGCCGGAATGATGGTCATGAAGATACCGGCGAACAGATAGGCGACCTCGCGAATCGGCTCCCAGGAGAACTCGTTGGCTTGGCGCAGCTTCGACGATGTGAACAGGAGCGACAATCCTCCCATCGCGATGATCAGGAGGTCGCGCACCAAGTGCTCCCATCCGAGACCAACACCCCCGAGGCTGAACGATCCGGGGTGCCAGAGCCCCGACAACAGGACCGCGCCGAGGATCCCGGCGAGGAAGAGGAGATTGAACGATCCGTCGAGCCGGAGCGGCTGTCGCTCACCGTCCTGTGCGGGCAGCGCGGCGATCCCTCCCTCCTTGTGGAAGTAGTAGTGATCGATCCGGTAGAACAGAATCAGCAGCGCGAACGACATGAACGCCATGTGCGGCAGGAGATTGAACGTCCAGGTGAACGGCACCTTGTGCAGGAACCCGAGGAACAGCGGCGGGTCGCCCAGCGGCGTCAGTGAGCCGCCGATGTTGGCCACCAGGAAGAGAAAGAAGACCACCACATGGGTCTTGTGCGTGCGGTGCGCATTGGCGCGCAGCAGAGGACGGATCAGCAGCATCGCGGCGCCGGTGGTTCCGGCCCACGAGGCGATCACGGTACCGACCAGCAGGAACCCGGTGTTGACGATCGGCGTCCCAACGAGAGTCCCGCGCAGCACGATCCCGCCCGCGACCGTGAACAGGCCCCATAGCAGGATGATGAACGGCAGATAGTCGGCGAGATAAATATGCAGGACTTCGTGCCAGGCGGCGCCCCGGTAGGCCAGCAGGAAGGGGATGGCGAACGACACGGCCCAGGCAAAGGTCACTTTGGGATAGTGATGGTGCCAGAAACGGGGCGCGATGAGCGGGAAGATGGCGATCGACAGCAGGATGCCGACGAACGGCACGATCGACCAGAGCGGCAGCACTTCGCCGATCGATGCGCCGCCCGCTTCGGCGGCCGGTCCGGCCGCGTAGAGAGGCGTCGTCCCTCCCATGAGACCGGCCGCCCCGAGGAGAAGCAGCATCAGGAGCAGAACGCGGCGGCGGGACCGGCGGCATTCTGGCTCGTCACGTTCGGGCGGCATGCGTTCGTCCCTGAACAGAGATGGGAAAGCTCAACTGGATTGAGCGGGCGATCCTATCTGCCTTGCGCGGACCGGTCAATGGCGCTCCCGCGGGCCGGCCGGGTGCCCCGGGCACAATCCAGGCTGCGCCCGTGATCGCCCCGCAGTGCGCGTACAATAGGAGCATGCCGGGAGTTCGAACAGGCCGATTCATCGTGATACTGGCGGCAGCCGTGCTGACGACGGTCGCGCCGGCCGGCGCCGTCAACCGTCAGCTCTTCAGGGAGGTGCGCGCCGACTACGAGGGGATGACCTTCCGGCTGCGCATCGATCTGCGACCCGCCACAGTGGCGAGCACGCCCAACGTGGTGAGTGCCGAAGGGGTCGGGTATGCGCGGGAACGCTCTCCCGTGCTCTTCCACCGTCTCCAGAATGTCTATATCGACCGGGTCACCAACGACAGCAAGCGGCGTATCGGGCTGACGATCTATCGAAGCGCCGACCAGGCGAAAGAATACCGGGCCCTGGCCATACCACCGCCTGCCCTCGCCAATCCCAACGCTGCGGGAACCCTCGCCGCCTTCGCACGGACGGACAGCACTGCGATCCTGATTGAGTTGAAGGCGGGAAAGAAGGAGCCGGACCTGCAACGAGGGGAGATCGAGACGCTGTTGCGCCGCATTTTCTATATCGCATCGGAGCCGACCCGGATGGATCTCGAAGAGGCCGTTCTCAGGCACCTCGGGGCCTCGATGGCGCGGATGCGGGCCCTGACCGGACTGGAGAGCGATGAAATCCGTGAGATCCTGGAGCGCGCCTCACCCGGCCAACCGACCGCGGGTCAGTCGAAGTGAACCTTCACGAAGTGCCGCTTGCCGACCTTGATGACGTGCGACCCGGGCGTTCTCGCCTCGATCTCGATGCCGGGATCGGCCAGACGCTCGCCATCGAGCGTCACCCCCCCCTGCTGGATCAGGCGTCGCGCCTCACCGTTGGATTTGGCGAGACCGACCGTCACCAGCAGCTTCGGCATCCAGATCGGATCGGCCGAGGTCTTCAGGCGCACCTCACGGATGGCGTCCGGCTCCCGGTGCTGGGCAAACACCCGCTCGAACTCCTCTGCGGCGCGCCCGGCCGCCGCTTCGCCATGGAAGTCGGCAACAATCCGCCGCCCCAGGTCCTCCTTGACCTTCTTGGGATGCAGGTCCCCTTCCGCCACTCGCAACTTGAGCGTCTCGATCTCCGGCATCGTCAGATCGGTGCATAGATCCCAGTAGCGCCACATCAGCTCGTCGCTGATCGACATCACCTTGCCGTAGATCTCCCGGGGCGGCTCGTTGATGCCGATATAGTTGCCGAGCGACTTGCTCATCTTCTCGACACCATCGAGCCCCTCGAGAAGCGGCATGGTCAAGACCACCTGAGGGGTCTGGCCATATTCCCGC
>CBDUYA010000054.1:0-12620 GCA_965371335.1 uncultured bacterium
CGCGTGCGGTTAAAGGTTCCCGCGAGTACTCGCTCCTTAAGCTGCCTGCCTAACGTAATGTATACAGAACTATGTAAACAGATATCCTTGCAGAGAGCTAGATCAGGATAACTCAATAAAGGCAGCAAGGGTCCGAAAATGAGATCTTCTCCATTTGAATGAGTTCACAGTCGGAATCGTGCGGCGGCGATGCGGGCGTGGTGCCTTGCCAGGTGCGCGCGATCATCTCGAGTTCTCGTTGCTTTGCTCAGTCGCCCTCCCCCCCGCCCGCCAACTCGGAGAGCATGGCCGTGTACATGCGCAGGTTCAGCGCCAGTTGATCGCGGCGAATGAACTCGTGCTCCGAGTGGCCGGTGTACTCCTCGCCGGGCATCGAGGGGCCGAAGTTGACGCCGTTCGGGAACAGCCGGGCGTTGGTCCCGCCGCCTATCGAGATCGGCGCCGTCTCCTCAATTCCAGTGTAGTGCCGGAACACTGACAGCAACGCCGGAATGTGCGGAGCGTCCTGCAGGTAGTAGGGGTCGGTAACGGTCACCCGGTGCTGCAGCGCCGTGGTGCCGGTGCGCTTATTCCACCGCTCGACGGCGTCGACGATACTCCGTTCCACCGCCCCATTGCTGCGCCCGGCCGGTCTGCGGAAGCTGAGGCCGGCGACGAGGCGGCCGTCCTCCTCTCCGAGCGTCGCCAGGGTGAGTGTCAACGGGCCCATGAACGGGTGGTCGTATGCCAGCCCGCCGAACTTCTCGGCGTAGTCGCCGGTGCCGACCAGGACGTCGAAGAGGCGAACCAGGCGCGCGGCGGCGCCGTCCGGCCACGACTGGCCGGCCAGCAGCGCCGCCAGATGAGCGATGCCGTTGGTGCCGTTCCAGGGGGCGCCGGAGTGGGCCGAGCGTCCAGTCGACTCTATCGTCAGCCGGTCGCCGTCGCGCTCGAACCGCACGCGCACGGCGTCCTGGCGAGCGGCCGCCTGGCGCAGCTTCGTCTCGACCTCGGAAGTCGCGGCGCCGATCACCGCCGTGGCGCTCTCCGGCACCTGCGAGATGAACGCCCCACCGGAGAACGACTCGAGGTAGGGCCCCGAGTCCGGCGCGGCATCAGGATCGGCCGGCAGCGACAGATGGATTGTTCCCCAGCCCTTCTCGGCCACCACGACCGGATACTCGGCATCGATGGCGACGTTGAGCTGCGGCGGCTCGACGTCGCGCACGAAAGCGCGAATCGGTCCCCAGTCAGACTCCTCAGTGTAGATGATCGTCAGCTCGATACGCCGGGCCAGCGGCGTTTCCCGGTCGCGCAGCGCCTTCATGGCGTGCAGGGCGGTCGCAATCGGACCCTTGTCGTCCTCGGTACCGCGCCCCAGCAGGCGGCCCGGCTCGCTGTCGGCGTCCAGGGTGAATGGACTTGCCTGCCACCTGGTGGGGTCGGCCGGCTGCACGTCGCCGTGGGTGATGATCCCCAGCCGATCGGCGGCGTCGCCAAGCCCCACCACCACGACCGCGCCGTAGTCCGCGAAGTCGAATCCGAACTCCTCAGCCCTGGCACGCAGGTAGCCGGTCATCGACCGGAACTCGGGATTGTCGGAGTTGTCGATGCCGTCGATGTGCACCGTCCTGAAGGCGACCAGAGCGGAGAGGGTGTCGATAGTGGCATCGGCGTAACGCTCGACGGCATAGTCGGCCAGCGCGCGGCTGCGCTCTGAAGGGATGGCCGGCGCCGGGTTCCCGGTGGGCGGCTTCGCAGCGCAGGCGCCGAGCAGCATCACCGCGATGATCGCGGTCCCATAGGCCAGTCCGCGGTTCATTGCAACCTCCTCATGCAGAGGGCGCTCTAGCCTCGCTCGCCGGCCACCACCTCGTAGTGCTCGACGTTCGGGGCGCGGTCGAGGAGATAGTCGTCGTCCTCCGGGTAGTAGAACGCTTTCTCCGGCTGGGGGCCGGCGAAACGCTTGATGGCGTCCATTCCGTCCCACATCGACAGGACGATGAAGCGCGCCACGTCGCCGTCGATGCGGCGGTAGATCCAGGCGCCGCAGTTCCCTTCGGTCTTGCGGAGGTCGACGATCCCGGTCCTCTCGATGATCCCGGTGTAGGCGTCCGCCTTGGATGCGGGGGTGGTGCCGTGCCAGATACGTGCGATCATAGTGAATCCTCCTTCAGAGCAATGTGTGGTCGCGCACCGGTGGCACTGGCCGCCGCGGCGGGGGAGACGGCGACCCGCTCGCGTTTCGGTTTCCTGAGGACGATCGCCACCGACCCGAGTACGAGGAGGGCGGTTGCCACGATGCGCAGGTTCATCGGCTCGGAGCCGATCCCCCAGCCGATCAGCAGCGCCACCACCGGGTTGACGTAGGCATAAGTGCCGAGCCGCGCCGGGTTCATGTGGCTGAGAAGCCAGGTAAAGGCGGAGAAGGTGACGATCGAGCCGAACACGACGAGGTAGCCGAGCGACAGGATCGACTGCAGCGAGACGGCGGCGGGGTCGAAGCGCTGCCCTTCGCCGAAGATGAACGAGGCGAGGAGCAGGAAGCCGCCGCCGGTGAGGAGGCGCATCATCGTCTCCTGCAGCGGCGTGGAGCGCCCCTTGGTGCTGCGCCCGTAGACCGTGCCGATCGACCAGGAGAGGGCGGCGCCCAGCAGAATGAGCGCCCAGAACGTGTGGATCGGCTGCCCGCCGAGGAAATCGCCCGGTCCGATCAGGAGCGCCACGCCGAGGAACCCGACCACCAGTCCGACGATGATGCGGGCCGTGAGCCGCGCTCCTCCCGGCCGCAGCGCATCGAGCACCGCCATCCAGAGCGGCATCGTCGTCAGGATGAGCGCCGCCAGACCGGTCGGGACGTGTAGTTCGGCCCAGGCGAGGGAGCCGTGGCCGCCGAGGAACAGACATGCGCCGATCACTGCGTTGCGTCCCCAGTCGGCGGCGGAAGGGCGGGTCTTCTCCTTCATCAGCGCCCAGAGCAGCAGCGGGATGCCGGCCAGGAGGTTGCGCGTCCCCGCCATCATCAGCGGCGGGATGGTGTCGACGGCGTAGCGGATCGCCATGTAGGTCGAGCCCCAGATGATGGAGACCGCCCCATAGGCGAGGATCAGTTTGAAGCGGAAAAGTGTACTGCCCATTCGTCGAGCCTATCGCGCCTCTGGCGCTCCGGCGAACTAACTGCTATACTTGCCAACGCAGGTTAGAAAGGTATCATGAGAAATCTAACCTGTCAAGTTTAGTTTATAGGTTAGCGGAGAAATGGCCCCGGGGCCGGCCAGCGGTAGGTTTGAGGAGAAAGATGACAGCACGAATCGTCGAAAAACCGGTCGTCAGGGGTGGCGGAGCCGCCGACCCCAGGGGCTTTCTGTTCGAGGTGACCGGCGGTGAGCTCTGCCTCGACCTGGCCAACACCATCGATTGCCGGCCGACGGAGACACCGAAGGAGCGCCTCGGCACCTACGCTGACCTGGTGTCGTGGGGGGAGCAGGCTGGGGCGCTCAGCGGCGCTGAGGCGCGACGGTTGGCGGCTGGGGCTCGACGGCGTCCCGCGGCGGCCGCGGTGGTGCTGCGCCGCGCCCGTGCGCTACGCGAGGCGCTGTTTTCGATCTTCTCGGCTGTGGTGCGCGGCGACGTCCCCCGGGTGGCCGATATCGAGAAGCTCAACGACGAGCTGGGCCGGGCGATGGCGAAGGCGCGCATCGTGCCGAAGGAGAAGAATGGTCCCGTTCGGCCCCGTGCGACTCATCGCAAGCATGTGGGGTACCGATGGAGCTGGGACAGGACCGGCAATGTCCTCGATCGGGTCCTCTGGCCGGTGTCGCGTTCGGCCGCCGACCTTCTCACAGATGACCACCTGAACCGCGTGCGCGAGTGCGGTGCCGGCAACTGCGCCTGGCTGTTCCTCGACACCAGCCGCAACCGCTCCCGCCGCTGGTGCGACATGACCGTCTGTGGCAACCGCGAGAAGGCGCAGCGGCACTACCGGCGCACGCGAAAATCAAGCTAGCGTCTTGGCGAAATCAGACCTTCTTGTCTGAATCGGACATTTTATTGTCTGGATCAGACATCGTCCGTCCCGATCAGTCCGCTCGTGAGACGACGGTACGAATAGGCGACGGGACGATCGGCGCCGCGACGTTCCGCGCGATTCGGCCGGCAGTTGTCGTAAACTGCTCCCATGACGCAGACTACCTGGAACCTCAAGGGCGACGTTCTGGAGAACTGCTCCTGCGATATCGTCTGCCCCGGACACTTCTCGTTCCGCAACCGCTGCACGCACGATTACTGCCGCGCCATCTGGGCGTTTCGCATCCGGGAGGGGCGCTACGGCGATGTCGACCTGAACGGCCTCAACGCGGTGATGATCGGCGCGACGCCTCCCTACATGATCGACGGCGACTGGAAGGTGGCGCTGTACATCGACGAGCGGGTCGATGACCGGCAGGCGGAGGGGATCGAGAAGATCTTCGACGGCACGGCCGATGGGCCGTGGGCGGTGCTGGCGCGCTTCGTCACCACCCGGCTGCCAACCCGCCGCGTGTCGATTCAGTTCAAGGAAGGGGACGACGGGCAGCTCAGCGAGGTCGAGGTGCCGGGCATCCTCAAGGCGGACGCGAAGCCGATCCGCGGCCACGACAAGAACGGGATCGCCACCCTGGTGAATCTTTTCAACACCCTGTACGAGCCGGTGCACGTGGTGGCGCGCGGCCACTTCGAGTACAGCGATCACGGCCTGTCGTGGCGGACGCAGGAGCGGGGGAACCACGCGATACTGACGGCCTTCGACTGGGCCGTGGACGGATCCCGATGACGCCGGTCGATCCCGCTCTGCTGCCGGCTTGCCACGACGCGATCGCCGCCGCGGCGGCCGATCCTACGGTCGAGGGGTGGCTGCCGGCCGCGGCCGTGCTCCTCGCCGGTCTGCTCGGCACGATGATGCCGTGCACGGTGCAGATGGCGGTCATCCTTTCGTCGCTGCTGGCGCCGCCCACCGACGATCGACGGCCGCCGTCGAGGGTCGTCTGGCTGGCGCGCGTCTCCGGTTTCCTCGGCGGATACATCCTGACCTTCCTGGCGGCGGCCGGGCTCGCGGCGCTGCTGGTGCAGGCGGCCGGCTGGGTGGTCGGGATCTCGACGCTGCAGGTGGCGGGGGGGCTGGTGCTCGCCGCTTTCGGTCTGCAGATGCTCGGCTGGATGCGCTTGCCGGGGGGCGGGCCGTGCGGCGGGCCGGTCGGGTTCTTTCTCGGCCGTCCGTATCGCTCGACCCCGCGTCCCGGGCGCATGGGGATGACCTTCGCCGTCTACTGTGCCGGCTGCTGCGGTCCGGCGGCGCTGGGATCGGCGCTGCTGCTCGGCGGCGCCGGCTCGGCGGCGGGGGCCGCCTTCATGTTGCTGGTCTACGCGGCGGGGATGGCGATCCCGTTCATCGTGCTGGCGGCGGGGCTGTCGTTCGCGCTGCGCAGCCTGAAAGTCGCCCTGCGCTACGCCCCGGCGATGACCGTCGCCGGCGGCTGTGTTGCGGTTATCGCCGGCGTCGTCCTGGCGCTGAAGCCGCTGTCGTTTCTGATCGAGAGTTGAGCGCGGCGGCGTCGCGGTCGCCGGCCAGCCTCTCGACGGCAGCGACATCCCGCAGACAGCACATTCCCTGCGGGTTGCGCAGCTCGCAGGCGCAGCGTTTTTTCCTGACGAAATCGCGAATCAGTTCGGCGGTGGTGGAATGACCGCTCCGGGCCGCCTCGTCCCTGATCACCGCTTCGCTGACGCCGAAGCAGTAGCAGAGCAGGCGGCCCGGGCCGGTCTCTTTCTGGTAGACCGGAACGATGAGATCGGTCCGGCTGAAGCGCTCGCGGCGTCCGAAGTAAACGACCTCGCAGCGCGGTACAGCGCAGAAGCGATGCCGATCTTCCGCGCGCCGCTGCAGAGCCGGAGGGCAAAGGAGCGCTTTCAGCGTCTCCTCGCCGACCTCGCTTCCGACGCTGCCGCAGGAGGGGCAACCCTCCTTCAGGCGGCTTCTTCTTCCGTCTTCACCTTGGCGGTGAATCCGGTCTTGGAAATCGACTCGGCGATCGCATTGACGTCGGTCTCGGCCGGGTTGAAGGTCACCATCGCCTCGGCCGCTTCCAGGTTGACCTCGAAGTCGGTCACACCCTTGGTCTTCTTGAGCTGCACTTTGACGGCCCCGACGCAGCCGCCGCAGGTCATCCCGGAGATCGAGAAGGTGGCGTGGTCGGTTTCGTCGCCGGCGAAGGCGTTCGGCGCCGGGACGGCGGTGAAGACGAGCGCGAAGATCGCGGTGAACAGCAGGCCTGCACGGATTGCACGGTTCATAGAGCCCTCCTTTGAGAGACTAGAAGAGAAAGATCGAGTACTCCGGAAAGGTGACGATGATCAGAATGACGATGGTGGTGATCCACAACGCGATCCGGCCGGCGCGTCTGGCCCGCGGCATCTCGCACGCCTGGCCGGGGCCGCAGTCGGTCGCCGGGCGGCGGTACGCCAGGTAGTAACCGAAGCCGAGAATCAGCGCGGTCAGGCCGAGAAGGTAAGGCCGATATGGGGCCAGCGCCAGCGCCGAGGCGGCGCCGCCAATCCCGAGGATGGTCAGCACCAGCGGCCCGAGGCAGCAGGCGGCCGAGGCAAGGGCCGCTGCCACGGCGCCCCCGATGCTCATTGATGTTCCGGGCAGGCTCACAATAATGATCCTTCGCCGGGCGAGATTGCCCGGTAACAGGTCGGCCCACCGGACCGGGACCGATATTGTATGATGGCCGGCCCAACCGGGCCAATAGCGCGGGAAAACCGGAGATCAGCCGCCATTCCTGACCATTTTCTCGAGTGCTGCGTACAGGCCATCCCCCTCTCCCAGGTGTTTTTCGTCCTGCCCGAGCCGGTGAAACCAGTCGCTTGGCATGGGAGCCTCGGCTTCCCAGACGATCCCGGCGTCGAACAGGAAGTAAATATCCCAGGCGAGGTCGCGGCCGCCCGGCAGCCGCACCGTCCGGCCGTAAACCTGGCCGAGAACCTGATCGCCGTTCCAGTAATGGACGGCCCGTGGATCGGCGATCAGCGAGCGGTATTCCACTGCAGCGTCGTGGTCGTCGTTCGGCAGGACCGGCATCCAGACGACGTGAACGGCGAGATTGTCGCCGGAGACCTTCGCGAGGACGTTGTCGGCTACCACACGGGCGCCGTGCTGGCAGCCGGGTCAGGTGGGAGAGAGAATCAGCAGCATCCGAACCTTGTCACGGTCGGCGTTGAACGCAGCCTTCAGCGCTGCGCTTCCCTCATCCATTGATGCGACGGCGGCCGCGAGCTGCTGCTGCCGCTGCCCTTGCCCTTCATCTTTGACGAAGCGGACGCGCCGGTTCGCCTGGTCAAAGGTTATGGCGAACTCGTTCAGCACCTCCTGTCCGATGCCGGCCTCGTCGACCAGGTCGATGAAACGGAGCGAGCTGTGATCGAGCGCCTGCTCGCCGAGCATGATGGTGCCGCCGAACGAGGCGCTCAGAATCGGGAACGTTCCCTCCTCGTTCATCGTTCGCCCAATCATCATCGGCTCTTCGGGGAGCGACAGCCGCTCGACATGCTTGCGATTGAGAATGATCCCTCCGGGAAGGGTCGGATCGATGATCGTGTCGACCCGCTTCCCCTTGATCCAGAGCGGCAGAGTGGGGCGCCCCTGGTCATCGAGGACGTATCCGAGAACCCCGTCGTCGCCCGCGGCGAGTGTTCCCCGGGCGAAAACGAAGGTCTCGTTCGGGTAATCGAGCGTCGCCAGGTAATCCGATAGAAGGCCGAGCCTGAGAACGCCCCGCGGGCGATCGGCATCGTCTCCGAAGCGCCCCGCGTCTTCCCCCTCGAGGACGGCGCCAGGGAGGGTGAGTGAGCCGATGGTCAGATCGGCCGCGGAAACCTTGGCGCAGACGGCCACGCCGTCGCCGGCGTCACACAGCCCGAGCTCGCGGGCCAGATCGGAGTCGATCGATCCGCCGCTCCCTTCGAGATCGAACGCGAACCGGTAAGGCCCCCGGCCATCGACGTGCACGTCGACCAGGGGGATCCCGTTCCAGATGTTGAGCGGGACGTTGATCGGCTCCTCTCCGGCAGCAATCGCCGGGACGGGCGAACCGGCCGGAAGAAGCAGGAGCGCGAAGAGAAGACTGATGACGATCGGCGGGTACGGATGTCCAGTGGGACGCATGTCGCTCACCTCCGACAGGAAGGTTAGACCTTAAACCCCGGTTCAAGGTCAAGGCGCCTGCGGCCACCCCGTGGAGGGGGCCCTCGAGGGCACGCCGGTCGCGGCATCCTCGGACCGGGCATGCTAGGGTGTCGGCCGATGCCTCAGCCGCCACGCCGCCCCACGATTGTCAGCCGCGTGATCGCCGTCGAAGGGGGGCTGATCGCCCTCGCGTGGATCCTCGCTCGGGCCTTTGATCGCCCGCTGTTCGAGCTGATCGTGGTCGACTGGGAAGGGGTCGTGGCCGGCCTCCTCGCTACGGTGCCGCCGTACGCTGCCATGGTGTGGAGCACACGCACAACGATGCCCCCCTTCCCGCAGGTGCGCCGCGATATCGAACGGCTGGTCGTGCCGCTGTTTCGCGGCATGTCGCTGTGGGACATGGTGCTCATTGCCCTGCTGGCCGGAGTGGGGGAGGAGGTCTTCTTCCGCGGCCTGGTGCAGCCGGGCCTCACCGGCTGGATCGGCGTCTGGCCGGCGGTGGTCCTCACCGCCGTTCTGTTTGGCGCGCTGCACTGGATCACGCCGGCCTACGCGGCGCTCGCCGGCCTGGTCGGGTTCTATCTCGGCGCCTTCATGGTGGTGTCGGGAAACCTGGTGGTGCCGATCCTGGTGCACGCTCTGTACGACTTCCTCGCGCTGCGCTACCTGCTGGGACGCAGCGCCGCGCCGGCGGAAGAAGGGGAGGGGGCTGCTGGAGGGCCGCAGCCGGCCCGGGAGGAGACCAAGGACGGGTCATCTCCCGGTCGTTCCTAATGCTGGTACTTGAGCGGGAACTTCTCGTGGGTTCCTTTGTCCTTATTTACCTCGAAATCGAAGACGTAATCATCGCCGACGAAGGGGCTGTCGGTGTTGTGGCAGCCCAGGCACTGGGCCTCCGCGATCGTATCGACCATGCCGACGGCGACAATCTCGGGTTTCTTGTATTCCTTATTCTTCAGGCTCATGTGCTCACTCTTGGTATAGGTGCCGCCCGGCCCGTGGCAGATCTCGCACCCGATCCCCGCCAGATTTGGAGTGGTCTCGATGTCGACGAACCCTCCGGTCTTGCCGTAGCCGGTGGTGTGGCAGGTGAGGCACGTACCGTCCTTGGTGTAATCCTTCGCCGGATCCAGGCCGGCGGCCTTCTTCTCCTCCGCCCGCTCGCCCGGTTTGAGCCGCTCGTAGGCGCTTGCCATCTTTGTCGCCGCCCACGACTTGTGCTCCTTCATGTGGCACATCTTGCATTTCTTACTACCCACGTAGGCATGCTCCTCCGTGGCTCGTAGCGTTGCGGCGCCGGTCAGAAACATCATGACGGGAATCAAGGCGAGCAAAATGCGCGGCATCTTTTTCATCGCATACCCTCAGAGAGAGATGTGGCGCGCTTCACGGCACCACGGCAGGGGGTGATAGAGCAATTTCGGTACCACCGGCGTGATTGGGGCCGGAAGCGGGCTTGTGGGCCGAAAAGCAGGCCATGCCGATGGGCCAGGGAGGATGACAGCCGCCGGGGGGGCGGACCGGTTGGGCCTCCCTGACATTTCCGGCTTCGGGATCTGACATTTTGTCAGCCATGGTCGTATGATAGCCATACAGTGGAAAACGACTCCGACCAACCGATACCGTGGCGCCGTCGCCTCACCTTCCGTCTGACCGGAGGGGTGATCCTCGCTCTGCTCCTCATCGGGATCCCTTTCCTGTTCGCCTTTCACACCCTGTTGAGAAAACAGCAGCTCGACTCCTTGTCCGAAGCAACCTCCGCACTCAGCCGGGTCGTGGTGGACGGCCTGCGATCGGCGATGCTGGCGGGTCAGCCGCATCTTCTCGATCAGACGCTTCGCCACCTGTCCGCTCAGGAGGAGGTCGAACGGGTCATCCTGATTGACCATCAGGGTCGTGTTCGCGTTGCTTCAGACCGGAGCTACGAGGGACGGACCCTGAACCGGGAGCAGGATTCGACCTGCCGCGTCTGCCATCAGGTGGCAGGCGGGACCGCGACCAGCCGCACCGCTGTGACGCGGGTGGAAAGCCGGCGGGTCTTCCGGGCCATGAGCATCATTCCCAACGAACCGGCGTGCCACGGATGCCACGACCCGGCCGTCCGATCCAACGGGATCCTGCTGATGGACGTGGCCCTTGGCGCGGCCGATCGTCGCTTCTTCACCGGTATCGGCAGCACCATTGCGCTCGGCACGGTCATGGTACTGTTCACAATTGCCGTGCTGGTTCTCCTGTTACGGAGCATGGTGCACCATCCTCTGGGTGCGATTGTGTCGGCCAGCCGGGCAATTGTGCTGGGTGACCTCGATGCTCGCGCCGAAGTCTCCTCCGGCGATGAGTTCAGCCTGCTCGCGACGCATGTCAATCGAATGACCGATCATCTGGCCCGCTCTCTGCGCAAGGCGGAGGGCCACAGGCGCGAGCTGCAGGCGATCCTGGATGCGGTGGATGACGAGATTGTGGTGCTTGATCGGGAGCAACGGGTGGT
The DNA here is from genome assembly GCA_965371335.1 of uncultured bacterium. Taxonomy (GTDB): domain Bacteria; phylum Acidobacteriota; class Polarisedimenticolia; order Gp22-AA2; family Gp22-AA2; genus CBDUYA01. Next base: position 10,689 of record CBDUYA010000054.1, read on the forward strand.
GGCGTCGAACCAGGCGTTTCAGAGGGGAATTGAACCGCACGAAGGAGAGGTGGTGGGGCGGTTCTGTCGTGATGTGACCTCTCACAAGTGGCCCTGCGCGGCGGATCTGACCGAAGGCTGCCCGGTGCAGCGGGTGTTCCTTACCGGCCAGCTTCACAAGGGGATCGTGTCGTGCAGCGGCCCCGATGGCGTGGAGCGCAGCATCGAGATCCATGCATCGCCTCTCCGCGATGCGGCGGGCGCGGTGAGCCACGCGGTCGAGGTGAGGCGCGACATCTCTGAGAGGCGTCAACTGGAAGGAACCCTCGCCCACTCCGAACGCCTCGCCTCACTCGGCCTGCTCGCTTCGGGACTGTCGCACGAAATCAACAATCCTCTCGGTGCGATTGCGACCTCGGTCGAGGGGCTGAGGCGCAGGCTGCCCGGCGATCCCGGGTTGACATCTGATGCGAGGCGATCGCTGGAGGAGGTGTTACGGCGAATTGCCGGTGAGGTCGACCGGGGGCGAACGATCACGCACCGTTTATTGAAGGTGGCGCGCCCCCCGGGGACCGTGAGAAGCCTGTTCGATGTCAACCAGATCGTGCACGATATCATCGCCATTCTCGCCCATGATATGAAGCGCTCCAGGATCGTCGCCAGTCTGCAGCTCGGTGACTCTCTCCCCACCGTGAGCGGCGATGAGTCGAGCCTGGGCCAGGTGGTGATGAACCTCGCGATCAATTCGATCCAGGCCATGACCGGCAACGGCGGCACCCTGCGCATCGCCACGGCGGTCGTGGATGGGATGATTCAGATCGAGGTTGAAGATAGCGGCTCGGGGATCTCCCCCGGCCTCCTCAAGCGAATCTACGAGCCGTTTTTTACCACCAAGCCGGTCGGCAGCGGGACCGGACTCGGCTTGTTCATCACGCATCGCATCGTGACCGAAATGGGAGGGGATATCCAGGTGCGTAGCCAGCCCGGGCGGGGGACGGTCTTCACGGTCCGGGTTCCCCGCACCCGAGCGAGGAGAGAGGCGTGAGCAACGACACGCCGTCGATCCAGGTTCTGCTCGTGGACGATAACGACTCCTTCCGGGAGGCGCTGGCGAGTGAGTTGCGCCACAGCGGGTTCCGGATCACCGACGTCGGCGACAGCGAGTCGGCGCTGGTGGCGATTGAGGGCCGGGATTTTGATCTGGCGATCGTCGATCTCAATTTGCCCGGTATGCCGGGCGAGGAATTGATCGGCGAGTTCCGCGAGCGCTCTCCCACGATGGAGCTTATCGTCCTGACCGGGCATGCCACGGTCGAGACCGCCGTACGCACGCTGAAAGATGGCGTCTACGATTACCTGACCAAGCCGTGCAGCCTGGATGAACTGGAAGCAGCGGCCCGGCGGGCATTCGAGAAGCGCTCCCTGGTGCGCGAGAACCAGCTTCTGCAACGAGAGCTGGCCCGCCAGGATTGTTTCAAGGAGTTCATCGGCAACAGCCCGGCGCTGAGATCCGTTCTCGAAATCATCGCCAAGGTCTCGCCGACCGATTCGGCGGTTCTCGTCCAGGGCGAAAGCGGGGTCGGCAAGGAACTGGCTGCCCGCGCCATTCATCGCAACAGCGGACGCAGTCGCCAGCCTTTCATCGCCGTCGATTGCACCTCATTGCAGGAATCTCTTCTGCAAAGCGAGCTGTTCGGCCACGAGCGGGGCGCGTTCACGGGCGCCGTGGCGCGCAAGCACGGTCTGTTCGAGGTGGCCGACCGAGGGACGTTGTTCCTGGATGAGATTGGCGAGATCACATTGTCCCTGCAGTCCCGTATCCTCCGGGTGCTCGATTCCGGCACGTTCCGTCGGGTGGGCGGTGTGAGGGACGTACAGGTCGACGTCCGGGTGATCTGCGCGACCAACCGGGATCTCTACCAGATGGTGCAGGAAGAGCGGTTCCGGCAGGAT
>CBDUYA010000055.1:0-12607 GCA_965371335.1 uncultured bacterium
CAGAGCCATCGTGCCCGCGAGTGCGAGGAGAAACTGCCCGAGGACGTAGGCCAGCGCCCGATGGTGGATCAGGCCGATTCCCTCTTCGGTTCGACCAGGAAAGCCGACTCGAGCTCCGGCACGACGCTCTCCAAGGCGAAAAAGATGACCCGATCGCGCGGCTGGATCATCGCTTCACCGCGCGGCACCAGAACCTCGCCGTCGGGACGGACGATCGCCCCGACGATCGCGCCGCGGGGGAAGCGGATGTCGCGCAGCTTCTTGCCGACGTATTTCTTGCTGTCGGTGGCGATCAGCTCGATCGCTTCCGCCTCTTCCTCGCGGAAGGTCGTGACCGAGAGGACGCGTCCCTTGCGGACGAACTGCAGAATGCGATCGACGGCGTTCAGGCGCGGGCTGACGGTGGTATTGATCCCGAGGCGCTGCGCCATTGGCAGATAGTGCAGGCGGTTGATCAGGGCGACGACCTTCTTGACACCGAAGCGACGCGCCAGCAGCGATGCAATGATGTTCGTCTCATCGTCGTTGGTCAGCGCCAGGAAGGCATCGGCCCCCTCGATGTTCTCGTCCTCGAGTGTCACCTGGTCGGTTCCGTCGCCGTTGACCACAACCGTCCTGTTCAGGATGCTGGCAATCTTTTCGCAGCGCCCCGCGTCCCGCTCGATCAGCTTGACGTTGACTCCCTGCTGTTCCAGGAGCTCCGCCAGACGGATGCCGATCTGCTTGCCGCCGATGACGAAGACCCGCGACAGGCGCTCGACCTGCTCGAGGCCCATGAAGCGGTAGACCTCGGCGATGTTGTCCTGCGTCGCCATGACGTAGATGTGGTCGCCCGGACGCAGCTCCTCGGCGCCGTGCGGGATGATCACCTGCTGCCCCCGGAAGATCATGACGACGAGAGAGTTCTTCGGCGGCTCAGCGCGGTCGAGGTCTTCGAGAGACTTGCCGGCCAGCCAACTGTCGCCTTCGACGTTCATGCCGAACAGCAGCGCCCTGCCGTCTGCGAAGTTCCAGATATCGGAGACCCCCGGTACCCGGAGCACGCGCATGACGCGGTCCGCCACGTCGGTCTCGGGGTGAATGATCAGATCGATCTTCAGCCCGGTCGCCTCGGTCAGGCGCTTCCAGTGATCGAACTCATGGGTGCGGAGACGTGCCACCTTGATACGGGCCTTCGATTCCACCTGGGCGATGAGGCAGGCGAGAATGTTGACCTCATCCACATTGGTGGCGGCGATCAGCATCTCGGTGTCAGCAAGCCCCGCCTCGCGCAGGGTCAAGACGCTCGAAGCGGTGCCGCGGACGATCTTGGCATCGAACTGTTCATCGAGGATGCGGCAGCGGTCCGGATCCTGCTCGACGATGACAACCTCGTTGCCCTCGCGAACCAGGCGTCCCGTGATCAACGCGCTGACCTGCCCTCCCCCGGCGATGAGGATACGCATGGAAGCCCGAGTTTATACCAGATAAGGGCTTAGGGTGTCTCCGGGCAGGGCGGCGTGACCCGGGCCCGCCGTCCACGGATCCTCGCCGCCCGCTGTCCCTTGGCGCGGTGGGGCCGCGGCGCTCGGTCTCACACGAACCTGCAGGCCAGGGTCACGTCGCCCTGAATACTAGATGCCCTCAAATGGGCTCCTAACTCGTGGGGTGGATGGCCTGCTGACCGCCGTCAGATCACCCGACCGCGTGTGGCAGATCGGCGGAGAAACTGTTCTATTATGGGTCTGTTGAGGAGAAATCCACATGCGCATCATTCTCGTCGTCTGTTGCCTATTGGGCTTTCTCTGTAACGACGTATTCGCACAACTGGGAGCGGCATGCGAATGCAGAGAGGGTTCGTTATGGATCGTCGGACATGTCGACACGTACAAAGAACAAGGGGATGAGGGGGTAATGAGGGAGGCCCTGACGATCATACAAGATGAGAATCTACGGGTCAGGATTCAGTGTGCGTTCGACGGATATATCTGTCCAAGAGATGAAGATGTTCTGTCGTCGGTGATCACATTGGCATCGCATGAGAGCTCCATTGTGCGTGCCGAATCACTAGATATTTTGAAGCATTTCGGCTCCTGCAGAACCAAAAGTGTCACCCGACCCGCGCTCAACGATCCAGCGGCAAGGGTGAGGTTGATGGCGCTTGCCGCTGTGGTCGCAAGTTGCGACCATGAGATAAGGGCGCGGATTAAGAGGATGAAACGGGTTGACCCGGATGAAGATGTCCGCAGGTATGCAAAGAGGGTCGCAGGAGAACTCAGGGGGGACGGAAAGAACTGCCGCCCAATTCTGACGCAGAGAACCGCAGCATCTCTTCATTAAGCGGCGGCTGCCACCCTTGACCCATCAGGCATAACGATAGATATGCCAGGGTGCCTGGTGAGTATCTTGGGAGGACGGGGCGTGATGCTGCGCGGCGTGCCGAAGCCCGAAGGGTAGGTGTCGCGCTCCCTCCGGGGCGATGGTCTATACTGGCGGCCATGCCCGACGACCGCAGCCTCTACATCGACGGTGCCGCTCTGCCGTGGCGGGACACCCCGTACGGGGGGGTGCAGTGGAAGAAGCTGCACTTCGATCCCGGGAGCGGTGATTCGGTCGTCCTGCTGCGCTTCGCGCCCGGCGCCTCCTACGGAGCCCACCGCCACCCGGAAGGGGAGGAGTACCTTGTCCTCGAGGGCGCGCTGCGGGACGGCGGCGCGACCTACGGTCCCGGCACCTGGGTGCGCCATCCGCCCGGCAGTGTTCACCGCCCGGTGTCGCCGTCCGGGTGCGTCCTGTTCGTCCGGGTGCCCCGCCCGATCGAAATCGTCGACCCGGAAGGCTGAGGGCGGAGCGGGTTCGTGCAACAACCCGGCCGGTTTGTCCTGGTTGCGGTCTTCGCCATCCTCACCCTGATCTGGGGAACGACCTGGGCGGCGATCCGCATCGGCCTGGAGGGGATTCCGCCGTTTACCGGGGTGGCGGTGCGCTTCGGGATCGCCGCGATCGTGCTTCTGATCGCCGCGCGGGTCCGGGGGGTGCGGCTCGGCGCGCTGCCGGGCGAGCGCTGGCTGTGGGTCGCGAACGCCCTGCTGGCGTTCTGCCTCTCCTACGGCGTTGTCTACTGGTGCGAGCAGTGGGTTCCATCGGGGCTCGCCTCGGTTCTGTTCTCCGCCTTCCCGCTGTTCGTCGCCGTCCTGTCGCACTTCATGCTGCCGGAAGAGCGCCTCACGCTGCGCGGCGCGGTCGGGGTGCTGCTCGGCTTCGCCGGAGTCGCCGTGATCTTTTCGCAGGATTTGTCGCTTCTCGGCGGCCCGCAGGTGGCGTTGGCTTCGGTGGTGTTTCTGCTGTCGCCGCTCGCCGCGGCGATCTCGCAGGTCGTCATCAAACGATGGGGTCGGGGGATTCATCCGTTTTCGCTGACCGCCGTGCCGATGGCGATCACGGCCGTGGTGATGGGCGGCGTGGCGTTCCTCACCGAGAGAGAGGCCCGGTTCACCTTCGATGCCGCATCGATCGGCACGCTCCTCTACCTGGCGCTGGCCGGCTCCGCCGTTACCTTCTCTCTTCTGTACTGGCTGCTGGCGCGCCTGTCGGCGACCCGCGTCTCGCTGGTGGCCTACACCATACCGGTGGTGGCGGTCTGCGTCGGCGCGATCTTCCTCGGCGAGGCGATCACACCGCGGATCATCGCCGGTGCCGTAATGGTGCTGCTGGGGGTCTTTCTGGCGGTGCGGTGATGGGACGGTTTCAGGCGCCGATGGTTGCGCCGAGCCCCTGCGGACGATGTGACCAGCGGGCGACGTTGTCGAGGATCACGGCGGAACCGTCGTAGCCGTCGGAGAGCAACTTGTGGTAGGCGCACTCCTCCGCGGAGCGCAGCCTGGCCTTCAGGTGGCGCTGCGCGTAGGCGCCGGCTTCGGGGGGAGAGAGCCAGTGCTCCCAGATGGTCCCGATCAGGTCGACCGTTCCGCTTCCTTCGTCGAACTGTTCCTTGTCACGCCAGATGATTTCCGGCGGCAGAAGATCCTCGCAGGCCTGGCGCAGGATCCACTTCTCGATCTGCCGGCCCCGGTCGTCGGTGGCGAGCTTCAGCTCCGGCGGAATGGTCTGGGCCAGGGCGATCATCTCAAGGTCGAGGAAGGGGACCCGTCCTTCGATCGAATGGGCCATGGTGAGGCGATCGACCCGCTGCAGGTTCATGTTGTGCAGCGTGCGCACCGAGCGCCGTAACTCACGTTGCAGGGCGCCGGGGTCGGTAATGCCCTTGTAGTAATCGTACCCGGCGAACAGCTCATCGGCCCCCTCGCCGGTGAGGACCACTTTCACCTGCTCGGCGGCGAGCCGGGAGGCGAAGTAGCAGGGGATGGCGCTGCGCACCAGGTCCTGATCGAACGACTCCAGGGAGTAAACGATCTCCGGCAAGCGGCGGCGAATCTCCTGCGCATCGTAGACGTACTCGTGGTGAGTGGTGCCGAGATGGCCGGCCACTTTCCGGGCCGCCTCGAGGTCGCGGCTCCCCGCCACCCCGACCGAGAAGGTGTGCAGTTCGGGCAGGTGGCGCCGCGCGATGGCGGCGATCAGACTGCTGTCGAGCCCCCCTGACAGGAAGGCTCCCACGGGGACGTCGCTCATCAGCCGCTTGACGACCGAGCGCTCCAGCGTGTCGCGCAGGGTGCGCATCCGTTCCGCCAGCGGCATCTCCCTCGGGTCGGATTCGGGAACGCGGTAGTATCTGCGAAAGCCGAGGTTCGAGTGGAACCAGGTGCCGGGCGGGAATTCCTGCACGTCGTCGGCGAGGCCCTCCATCGCCTTCAGTTCCGACGAGAAGACAAGCGCGCCGTCGTGCCGGCCGAAGTAGAGCGGTTTGATGCCGATGGCATCGCGCGCGACGTAGAGGTGGTCGCCGTCGGCGATGGCGAGCGCGAACATGCCGTCGAGAGCGGCGGCGGTGCCGGTTCCCCGCTCGTCGTAAAGATGAAGGACGCACTCGGTATCGCTGCGCGTGCGGAACCGGTGGCGTTCGCCGAGTTGCTCACGCAAGCGGGGCGAGTTGTAGATCTCTCCATTGGCGACGATCGCGCGCGACGGCTCCGCGGCCCGGATCGGCTGATCGCCGCCGGCCACGTCGACGATCGACAAGCGGCGGTGGCCGAGGACGCCCGCTTCATCCGGCTCACTGTAGATCCCCTCGGCATCCGGTCCGCGGTGCGCCAGACGATCCATCATCCGGCGCACCAGATTCTTCTCGCTCCGTCCCCATATTCCGGCAATGCCACACATGCGCTATTGGCTCCCTTATAAGAGATCCTGCCGGCGCAGGAAGTCACGCGCCACCTCCACCGGGCGGCGCTTGTCATGATCCACTTCGTAGTTCAGCGCTTGCATCGTCGCGTTGTCGAGGCGGCCGGCCAGCCGGGACAGCGTCTCTTCGATCTCCGGATGGGCCCGCAGCGCGGCTCCCCGAACCACCGGCGCCGCCTCGTAGGGAGGAAAGAAGCGGCGGTTGTCCACCAGCGGCTGAAGATCGTAGGCGGCGATCCGGCCGTCGGTTGAAAACGCGGCGATGACGTCGATCTGGCCCCGAGAGACCGCTTCGTACATCAGGGCCGGCTCGAGATCGAGGGTCTTCCCGAAGCGGTAATCGTAGGCGGCGACCAGGCCGGGGTATCCATCCGGGCGCTCGGAGAACTCAGCGGTCCATCCGGCCACCAGCGAGGCGGCCCGTGGGGCGAGGTCGGAGACCGTCCGCCACCCTTCCCGGTTCGCCGCGGCGCGGCGCACGGTGATCGCGTAGGTGTTGTTGAACCCGAGCGTGGGGAGCCACCTGATGTCGAACTTCCGCTGGTATTCTTCGCTGACGGTGCGCAGCACCTCCTCGGGATCGGCCAGTGCGGGACGCTGCAGCACGGCGGTCAGGCCGGTGCCGGTGTATTCGGCGTAGAGATCGATCTCGCCGCTGGTCAGCGCCCCGTGGCAGATCATCGTCCCGCCGAGATTGAAGCGGCGTTCCACCTTCAGGTTGGTGCGCGCCTCCAGAAGCTGCGCCATGATCTCGCCAAGGAGGACCTGCTCGGTGAAATTTTTTGAGGCGATGCGGATAATGGCGGGCGCGGCCCCGTTCCCGCCAGGGGTCAATGAGGGCTGGGCGAGATGCGCGGCAATGCCGGTGGCGAACAGCAGGAAGGGGAGCGCCACTGCGACCGGTCTGAGGCGAAACCAGGCGCTTTCCTTCCCGGCGCGGCGCACCGGACTGAGGCCCCACTGCGCGGCGCCGATGGTGAAATCGACCAGCAGCGCCAGAAGGGCGGTCGGCACGGCGCCGAGCACGATGAGACGCATGTTGGAGAGGGCGAGGCCACGGTTGATGAACTGGCCGAGGCCTCCCGCGCCGATGAAGGCCGACAGGGTGGCGATACCGACCCCGACCACCGCCGCCGTCCGGATGCCGGCGATCACGACCGGGGAGGCGAGCGGCAGATCGACCAGAATCAGCTGCTGGCGCGCCGTCATGCCGAGCCCGCGCGATGCCTCCATCACCTCGGCCGGCACCCCATCGAGTCCGGTCAGGGTGTTGCGGGCGATCGGCAGAAGGGCATAAAGGGTCAGAGCGATCACGGCCGGCAGCGCGCCGATCCGGTTGAGCAAGGCCAGAAGCAGGGCAAGCATGGCGAGACTCGGAATGGTCTGCAGCACACCGATGGTGCCGAGCAGCGGACCGCGCAGTCCAGGCCGGCGATAGGCGAGAATACCGAGCGGGATCCCGATCAAGATCGCCAGGGAGGTGGACACCGCCGTCAGCACCAGGTGCTCACCGGTGCGCAGCCACAGTTCGGGCAGCCGGGCCGTGAGGAACGCGAGCCAGCTCTCCTCCATCAGAGCATCTTCCCGAAGGCGGCCAGTTGCTGAGCCGGCTTGGCGAACAGATCGCGAACGAACGGCGTAGCCGGGTGGCCGAGAATCTCCTCCTTCGTGCCGATCTGCTGCAGTCGGCCGGCGTGCAGAACGGCGATGCGATCGGCGAGCGTGAGCGCCTCGAAGATGTCGTGCGTCACGAACACGATCGTCTTATCGAGCTCCTTCTTCACCGCCAGCAGCTCCTGCTGGAGAGTATCCCGGGTCAGCGCGTCGAGCGCGCCGAACGGCTCGTCCATCAGCAGGTAGGCCGGATCGGCCGCCAGCGCCCGGGCGACCCCGACCCGCTGCTGCTGGCCACCCGAAAGCTCGTCCGGAAAGCGATCGGCGTAGTCGTCCGGTGCCAGGCCGACGATCTCCAGCAGTTCAACGGCGCGGTCATGACGCCTGGCCGGCGGCCAGCCGAGCAGGCGGGGGACCACCTCGACGTTTTGCTGAACGGTGAGGTGCGGAAACAGGCCGATCCCCTGGAACACGTAGCCGATCGAGCGGCGCAGCTGCACCGGATCGTGGTGCAGGATGTCCCGGCCGTCGATCTCGATCGAGCCGCTGGTCGGCTCCACCAGCCGGTTGATCAGCTTCAGGGTGGTGCTCTTGCCGCAGCCCGAGGAGCCGAGCAGAACCAGCGTTTCCCCCGCCGCGACCTCGAGCGTGAGATCGCGGACAGCGAAGGAACCGCCGCCGTCGAACGTCTTGTTCACCTGACGCAGAACGATCACCCTGATGCGTTCCCCCGGGGCTGCACCGGCGATGGTGCGGCGCCCCCCCTCCGGTGCAACGCGCGCCGTCCGCTCAAGGCTTCTTGAGTTCGTAGATTGCCAGCAGGCCGTGTCCCGTTCCGAGGCCTCGCTGCATGCGCATTTCGAGGTTGCGTAACGTGTAGCCGAGCTGAGGCTCGACGACGTTGGCCAGCGGATCGTCCATGTGAAAGTACCCGACGCTGCGCACCACATCGCGCATGGTGCGAATCGCCTCGCGCACCGGCTCGGGGTAGTCCGCACGCGGCGCCGCGGTGAGCCACGCTTCGTCCTGCCAGCGATCGATCGTCTCGATCGCATCGTAGACGACGGCGTTCCAGGCCATCTGGAAAGATTCGAAGAATTCGTTGAAGCGCGGAAACTCGCTGTGAGGCGTGTAGTTGAACAGCAGCGCGCGCAGGTCGGTGCGGTGGTAGGGGGCGTGCAGCTGGTTGACCGCTCCGCGGATCGGCTGGGCGAGGGGATTGAACTCACCGGTGTTCATGTGCCGTCCGACGATGACTGAGCGGTCCCACAGCACTTTGCGGGAGATCGATCCCCCCAGACCGGACACGATGCGGCCGATGAAGTGGTCGAACTCCCCGGCGCCCCAGTAGCGCACCGGGAATCGTTCCACGGTGATCTTCGGCAGCATCTCCTCGGGGTAGAGATACGACATCGAGTAATGCCGCATGTTGGTTCCGTCCGCTCCCAGCTCCGGCCAGTAGCACTGCCACTCGTAAGAGTAACGGCCGAGAAGATCGGCGACGAAGATGCACGATTCAGGGCTGTGCTCGTAGATGTCGGCGATCAGGTGCTCCAGGTCGGCGTCTTTGAGGTGCGACAGAGAGCCGTAGGATGAGTAGTAGAGATCGTAAGGGGCATCGGAGCGGGTGCTGCCGAGTCCCCGCGAGAGATCACCGACCTTGAAATCGATCTTCGGATTGTCGAAGTGGAGCTTGCGGCCCTGCCGGACCATCGCCGGGCTGATGTCGATCCCCTTGTAGTAGCCGAGGATGTCGGACGGGACGACGTTGGTCGGCCGGGAGTCGAGCCGGTCGCCGCCGGCCCGCAGGCTGGTCAGCACCTCGTAGCCCTCGCCGGACCCGGCGCCGAGATCGAGTACCCGGATGCGCGACAGCTCGCGCCGCTTGCGGGCGACCAGTCGCTGAGCGAATCCCCGCAGGGCGTGCCGCGTGATCTGGTCCTCCCAGAAGCGGCGCACGTTGTCGTACTTGCCGTGCAGGCCTTGAGCATCGCGTTCGTAGAAGCCGTTGGCGACCGCCGAGTCGTAGGTCACCTTGGCGCCGGGGTGCTGTCGATCTTCGGTGACTCCGGCGGCGGATGTAAGGGAAGCGTCTCCACGGCTCGCAGGCCGTGTCGCGACGCTTTTTTGAGTCACCGTCATCGAGCTTCCTCCTTGAACGCCGGGGGTGCTCCCCCCGATTTCCGCTGTTTCATGGATGCACCACGCGCTGGTGCTGTGCCGAGGTCCCTCGCCTCCATCAAGCCAGCGACCCGCTCCAGAGAGAGGGCGATGGCGATTCTCTCCAGCTCCGGCAGCCTGGTGAGCGCCCTGGCGAGCGTTTCCTGCAGCGGTGACGGCGCCCGGGCGGCGAGGGCGATCCCCTTTTCGGTTGCTGCGACGTTCACCTGCCGGCGGTCGACCCGATCCCGCTCCCGGTGGACCAGCCCTTTCTCCTCCAGGCGGTCGAGAATGCCGACGACCGTGCTTGAGCTGAGATGCACCTTGTAAGCGATCGCCGTCGGAGTGAGCGGTCCCTCCTCGCTAATGGCGAGAAGACAGACCAGTTGAGGCCCGGTGACGTTGTAGCTGGCGACCAGATCACGGGAATGCAGCTCGAGCGCGCGCGTGATGCGGCGTAACGACTGCAGGATGCGCAGCTGGTGCGGCGCGACTCCGACCCCCGTCAGCCGGGTCGTCTCCACTGCGGACGCGCCGGTCGTGACGGCCGCCCCGTCGCTTGCCGGGGTCGTTTCCGGCAACGCGGCGGTCATTCTTGCATCGGACAAGGTCTGTGGCATCGTCTCGTTCCCCCGGTTCTTGACGGACATCGCCAATACTCCAATCGAACGCCGCCGCGGTCACGATCGAGGCTACCTGACCACGTTTCATTCGAACTCAAATGATTTGAGTTGCAGTGATCATCACACGATGGAGCCTCGCCCGTCAAGAGCGGCGGCCGGGGGGAGCGGCGAGACTTTCGGCGGGACGAAAACTGGCCGACAAGCGTGTTGTTCGAGTGGTGTAAACTATTAGAAGTTAATGCTTTAGATGCACCGTGGAGGACGGACGGCATGCGCGACGGGCCTCTTGTTGGAAAGGTCTCAGATGATTGAGGATAAAGGCCCCGCCGCGCCTGCCGACCAACACGGAAGTCGGCCATTTTCCCGCCTGCCGCACCTCATCGCCTCCCCCTGGCGAACGGCCTGGAGCGAACTGCTCGCCGCGTTGTCGGCGGTGCTGGAGCGCCCCGGTCCCGCCTGGATCCCGACCGTCGCCCTGCTGGCCGCCACCCTGGCCGCGTGGTGGGTCTACGTCCCGCTGCACGAGTTGCTGCACGCCTGGGGGTGCCTGGCGGCGGGCGGCACGGTGGAGGAGCTGCAGATTGCGCCGCTGTATGGCGGAGCGTTGTTCGAACAGATCGTGCCGTTCGTCACCAGCGGGGGAGAGTATGCCGGCCGTCTGACCCTCTTCGACACCGGCGGCTCTGATCTGACCTACCTGTTCACCGATCTGGCGCCCTACCTGCTGACCATGTTCGCCGCCTATCCGCTGCTGCGCGCGGCGCGCCGCCGCCCCAGCGCCCTGGCGGCCGGCGCCGGCCTCGTGCTGATCGCCGCGCCGTTGGTCGGTCTCACCGGCGATTACTACGAGATGGGAGCGATCCTGACGAGCGCCCTGGGGAACGGCCATGCCGCGGGCTCTCCCTGGGCCGCCCTGCGCCATGACGATCTGATCGCCGTCATCCGCGAGTTCTCCAGCCGCTTTCCGGAACCGCGCCTCGGCTGGGGATTGGCGGTCGCAGCGGCGAGCGCCGCCGGCGTTCTTCTCGCTGGGCTGACGCTCGGGGCGGGAGCCCTCCTCGCCGGCCATCTCCCCGGCGCGAACCGGGGCGGGACTACTCCCCGTCCGCCGGTCCGCCGCACGCTTCCCCCGCCCCGGCGGGCCGAGCCGCGGCACCGGCGACTGTTTCACCCGCGGCGCGGGTGGTTTCGCCGCTTCGAGAGGTCGGTCAATCTGCTTTTGAGCCGGCACCTCTTCCCCCGGCTACCGGGGATGGCGGCGTTCTACGGTCTGCAACTGCGGTTCGGGCTGACGGTCTCCGAGGCCGACGTTCCGATCGCGGGACTGCCGCAGGCGTTCGACGGCGCCGGGATCCTCTTCATGACCGACCTGCACGCCGGGCCGTTCCTGAGCCCGGCCGCCCTGCGGGGGGTGTTCGATCGACTGCAGCGTCTGCAGCCCGATCTGCTGCTGCTCGGCGGCGATCTGACCACCACGCGCGTGGCGGAGCTGGAGGAGCAGAGAGCGTTGTTCCGCGAGTTGCAGGCGCCTCTGGGGGTGTTCGCCGTTCTGGGGAACCACGATCATTACACCGGCGATCCGGCGGCGGTGCGCGCCCTGCTGGAGGATTGCGGCATCACCGTCCTGCACAACCGATCGGTGGCGCTGCAGCGGGACGGCCGGCGGATCAACCTGTGCGGGATCGACGACCTCCACTCCGGGCAGCCCGATCTCGAGCGCGCTCTGCAGGGCGCGCCGGATGACGTCACCACCATCCTGCTGTCGCACAACCCCGATATCTTCTTCGAGGCGGCCCGGCGCGGGGTCGCCCTGGTCCTCTCCGGCCACACCCATGGCGGACAGATTCGCATTCCCGGGCTCCCGGTGCTGGTGCGGATGAGCCGCTATCGGCTCGATCACGGCCGCTTCGAGACCGCTGGGGCGCAACTGGTGGTGAGCCGCGGCCTGGGGGTCACCGGCATGCCGCTGCGCATCGCCTGCTCGCCGGAGGCGGTCTTCGTCAGGCTGCGGGCCGCCCCGTCCCCAAGGCTATGGTAAACTCCTACATCTTAAGAGCTTTAGATGAACGCCTCCTCGCACGATCAGAGATCCGTCCCCGGGGAGCTGTCCTGGAAGAGACGGCTCCAGCACGTCAGTTTGCGCACGAAGATCGTGGTTCCCATGGTCGCGCTCGCCGTGGTCCCGCCACTGGTCATCGGCCTCTTCACTATCTCCCGGACGCATGACTTCCTCAAGCAGAGCAAGGTTCAGCGCGCCGAATTCGACACCGCCTCGAAGGCGTACGCTGTCCAGGAATTCCTCCGGGCGGCTCAGGAGGATCTGCGGTTTCTCGGCCGGAGCAAGGCGATCCGCGAACTGGCGAAGGCCGAGGCCACCGGCATGGCCAAACGTGTTGCGCTCCTGCGCGGTCAGGTCGAGCGGGACCTTCTCATCTTCTCACAGGGCAAGCATGCCTTTTACCAGGTCCGCTACCTGAACAGTGCAGGAAGAGAAGTTGTGCGCCTCAACGTCGACCACGGGCTGCCGCGGGTGGTGCCGGCCGAGCAACTGCAGGACAAGAGCGGCAGGTACTATGTGGAGGCGGCCCGCGCCCTTCAGCCCGGAGAGATCTACGCTTCCCCGATCGACCTGAACGTCGAGTATGGCAGTCCGGAGGTCCCCCACCATGGAGTCGTCCGCTACGCTACTCCCGTGCAGGGGATCGACGGGACGGGATCAGGCCTCCTGGTGATCAATATCGACGCCGACTTCCTCTTGTCTCTCATCGGTCCGCTCCCCGCCGGCACTGAGGCGTGGTTGCTCGACGAAGAGGGGCGCTATGTGGGGTATGTTGGTGAATCGGAGGAGAAGCGACTCCTCTACGGCCTGGAGAAGCGACGACAACTCTCCGCCGACTTCCCCTCCGGGAAGCGCTCCGTCATCCTGACCA